>JABMPI010000140.1 GCA_013203755.1 Bacteroidota bacterium | reverse complement strand
TGTACTTGCCAGTTTTTACCTCCATCTTCCGAAATATAAAATCCACGGGAGGGAGAGTCGCTACCCGATCCACGGGAGCTTAACAATAATCTGCCATCATTTAATTCCACAATTTCCGATTCGTTGGTTCCAAACTGTGTAGAATACTCATTTCCGTGTATCCAGGTTTGCCCGTCATCATCACTGAATATTGATAATGCATTAAATTCACCATATTGATTAACTCTCAGTCCCGGAATAATTAGCCGCCCGTTATGACCACCTTGTTCTGTAGACTGGTATTTCAGTCGGATACCAACGCCCGGTCCACAGTTTAAGGCGCGCCAGGTAGAATCTTTAACCTGTTTGTTTAGGTTGACTGGGCCGGACCATGTTTGTCCATTATCTTCACTTGTGCGCAGAAACAAGTTTGATGAATTGTCGGCCAGTCCTTGTGGGACACACCGTTGTCCGCAGTTGTCGGGCCATTGCGCACAAAACAGGTAAAGCTTTCCTGATTCTTCATTCAAAATGATCCGGGGATCTGAATAATCAAAGTTATCATCCTCATAAATGTTTTTTACTTCACTCCATGTTGTGCCATTGTCAGTTGAACGCTTCATCGACATTTTTATTGGATAACCTGCATGCCCCGCATCACTGCCCGAAGTTCTTCCTTCGGCAAATGCCAGCAAAGAACCATCGGCAGCAGTTATTAATGAAGGTATTCTGTAATTTGAAGTTCCATTATTTCCTTCTCCACTACCAACAAATACATCTGTTTCAAAAATGGTACTGGCAGCCGGCTTTTGTCCTAAATACCGAAAAGCAACATACTGATAATAAGCAACACCTGCATGAGTGCTGGAGCCATTCCCAAAGGCAATCATATTTTGACTTGTTTCATTTCCAGCCCAGGTTTCAATGTCTTCCCCATCAAACCTGAAAGTGGCTTCTTGTGTTTCAGGTGAATATTCAACTTCGTAGATATGGTATTTTTCAGTGCCTGTTTTTGCCACAAGGTTGTGTGTTCCACCCCCTTCAAGTTCAACCATTAAATCACCTAAAGAATTGATGCTGGTAATCGGCAAAAACCGGACACTTCCGTTTGCATAATAATTTGTAATGTAATTTCCTGATTTAACTCTCATTGCAACGGTCATTTTCCATCCTCCCGCTGTAGCTGCCCTATTCGTTGGTAAATCAAGGTTAATATTCCATTGAGCTCTACCAACACTTCCATTCGCTTGCCATGCCAAAACATCACCATCTGTTATTAATGAGCCATAGGCAGTATTAGATAAAAAATCAGTCCACCCCTGATCTTCGGGAGTCAGTTTATCTGAATCTGCAACGTATAATATGTCAGCTCCGGGATCTGGAACCAATGTTGAACTTTCTGTCTCTTCTATCTTTTCTTCACAAGAAATAAAACCTGAAAAAGAAAAAACAATAACTATAAAACAAAAAAGGATTCTTTTCATAAAACCAATAATTGAATTTAAATGATAGGGTAAAAGTAGATTTATTGTTAAGCAAAAGGGGGTGCTATTTATTACAAGAAATAGGAAAAAATTTCAAATACGATTAGTTAATAGAAATTACCCGATTAATTTAAATTTTAATCCAATATTAATTTTGGTTTACAAAATCCGTTATGGCTATTGCTTGAAATGTCATGTGTGCCTGACTTCCGTCATATAAAATGCCAATTGTATTTTCATCGATAGAAGTTAAACAGGAATAACCGGCTCCTTGTCCTTCGTCCAGTTCTATCCAGTATTTTTCGGGCCATGTAAAACCTTCATCGAAACTAACTTTTATGGTTTGTTTGTGGCGTTTGTATTTCGAGTTTGGATTGGAAAAAAATAAAACACGTTTGTTGCTACCATTTTTATCTGAATAATTATGACGATGAATACTTGCCATACAAACGCATTCAATTAGCGCACTACAGGATGTTTCATGTTCAATCCAACTTTCGCCCAAATCTGAAGTTACCGAAATGGCTCGCCCGTTTTTATCACCTTTTTCTTCGCGGTTACGGTTGTTGCGCATATTTAGCATTATGCCGCCATTTGCAAGTTCAACAGCCATTGACTCTGTAGTATTTTGATAGGCTGCGTTGCTGGTCTTCCATGTTTTACCACCATCTTTGCTATAAGTAATATTAGAAAAAGGTAACCCGGTTTCATCACGTCCCTGAGTTGGAAAAACCAGCGTTCCAACTTTCAAAGTTATACCATGACCGGGAGCCGGTGCCCATAACCACCATTTTGGATCTTTGCACATTTCTGTCAAGTTGATTGGTTCGCCCCAAGTTTTACCATCGTCGGTGCTTTTCGTTATTAGAAACTGACCGGTTTGTTTTACTCCCAAGCCGGGTTGAGAACCTTTATTTCTCCACTGATGATTCCATTCGAGACTAACTTCGGTTAATCCTTCCTCCCAAATTCCATCAGGATTAATTACACCGTGCATCCATAAACCGGCAATAAATATTGCACCCGTTTTTCTATCAACTAATATATTGGCATCGCTAACGCCATTAAACTTCTGTGGCAAACCACCCCATTCTTTCATATCCAAGGCAATTCGCATGGGTTCCCAACTGTTTCCACCATCAGTTGAGCGGCTAACACCAATGTCCATATGTCCTTGTAAATCGCGACCAGATTCCCTACGTACATCATAAATTGCTAACAAAGTTCCGTCATTTGTTGTTGCTAATCCGGGAATTCGATAAGTGTGTACGTTATCGTCGTTATGCTTACGTACAGCAACTCCAAGTCTTAGTTTCGCAACACCTTCTACTTTGACAGGAGCTAATTTTCTATTTTCCAGTTGAATGTAATCGAGAGAAACACTTATCGAGCTGGTTAAATCAACATCGACAGACAACTCGCACGAAATCCAAAAAAAATTCTGCCCTTTTTTAAGAGTCTGAACACCATCGATTTTTGTTATTTTATTTGCTTCAACAGCTTCTCCAATTTGGATTTTACTGCTAAACAGTGAATCGCTTTCTGTATAAAAAAGTCGAACGGATTTAATAAAATCTGTATTTGTCTCTTCAAAATTTAGTTTAATTGACTGAAAAGTTTTTTCAATGGAATCATTTTCAATTTGAATTCGAATTAATGGATTTTCAACTTTCCCCTTTAGAATGGGATAATTGAATACTTTTGTAGATACCAATTCGCTTACTTCCGTTCGTGGATTGCATGACACAAATACGCCAACGACCAGAACAATTGCGATGCTTTTTATCCAATTTACCATTTTTATTTTTTTTGAAAATTATTTCAAATATAGTTTCTTTCATAAAAAAAAATATTGAAAGACGGCTTTTAAAGTTCTATTAAAAGGATTTCTAAAATATTATTCCTTAGGCTTTTTATATTTGTCCTCACCATCAGTCAGCCACTTCAAAGAGAAACTAACAAATGGATTTTCCTTGTAGCCATCTTTTTCGAAAAACAGGCCGATGTCGCCGTTTTCAAGAACCGTTAAAGATGAATACGCAGAACCTCCCGGATAAATGGTTTTACCTGCTGTCCAGGTCAACCCCTCATCGTAACTTACTCGAACAGTCATGTTTTGACGTCCTTTTACCATTTTGGCATTTGAAAAAAGCAGACGATTCTTGGTGTAACCACCTTCGATTGAAGTGTAACGAATTATACTTCCGTTACAACCGGGATCGATAAGTGCCGGTTCAGGTCTGGTTTTCCATGTTTTTCCCTCATCCGTAGAAACATGTACATAGCGCATTCCTTTTCCGTTAGTGCGACAATTAATCATCCAGCTACCGTCTGCCAATTCAACCACTTTCGATTCATTTCCGGGTTTTATTGGCGTATCAATAAAATACCATGTTTTACCGTGGTCGTCGCTTCCAAAGAGATGCAAACCACTATCGAGGTTCACCATACAATGCAATAATTTTCCGGTGCTGGTTTGAATTCCACGCCCTGATGTAATAAATTTAAAATCTTTATGCCATTCAGGTTTTGCAATTTGGGCTGTAATATCCTCAGGTTCGCTCCAGCTTTTACCATTATCCGCACTTTTTACAACATGGAGATAATAGACATCTTTCTCATTATCTAAATCCATAAAATTATAGAAAAGAATAATCTCGCCCGTAACTTCATCCACAATCATGGATGGATCGGAAGCTGATTTACCCAAAGGAAAATCAACTATTTTTTCTATCTCCGACCATGTTTTTCCATTATCAGAACTTCGGCGAATAACAATATTGATGTCCTTACTCCATTTTAAATCTCCACAAGATGGAACCCGTTCGTCGATGGCTGCAACCAAATCTCCATTTGGAGCGGTAACAATAGCAGGTATCCGGTAACAGGAAACATCTTCATTCATTGATGCATTAAACAAATCATGGACCTGTGTTACCCCTTTCGCAATTTGAGATATTTCGTCTTGTGCTTGTATAATCGTACTAAAAAGTAAGATGTACAAAATATAAATTGACTTCTTCATACTATTATTTTATTCATTATTATTTTCTAATTTCTGTTGAATATTTTAATCCTTTCACCTCCCTCACATCATTCCCGGTCACATTAACCGGAACACAAGTATACATCCATTTCCAGGAGGTTCCTCCATGCGGTACTTTTAACAGGAATTTATTCCATCCCTTTTTGAGTTTTATTTTGGTGGGCTCACGGTAAAAATAGTCTTCATCTACAAAAGGTATTTCAGGCGTATTTGCTGCTAGTCCCGGTTGTTTCCAAACCGGCGATTGAATCTCATTGTCATTTACCCAAATTTTAGGATTTGTTGTGTGCCATTGCCCTTGCCCAGGTGCTGGGCCACCTCTCCTACCCCCTGAGCGCGACCAACCATGAAACCCGATCCAAAACCCAACTTCCTGTTCTTTTTCTGAATAAATATAATTTAGTGCATAAACAACTCCCTCCTTTTCCTGAATGGGGGATGGAAAGCCAAAAAAATGTTTTAGATGAATGGTACCACCATACAATTTGGTATCGTTCCAAATATAATTTTTTCCATTGACCAAATAGCTTTTCCGGATTTCTTTTTCGACCTCAAACGTTTTAGACAAATCTCCTTTGCGGTCAAATGAACCAATAATCTTCCATGGAATATGGGCATTCTTAACCAAGGGAAATTCTTTGACATTAAAATATTTATCGCGATGAGTTACTACTCTATTTTCAAATTCCTGAAATGCTTTAAATTCTGGAGAATTAACAGGAGGCAATTGCGCCCAATATTTATCGCCTGTAGATTTTACACCCCGCCAAATTGCTTCGCTGTATGCAACCATAAACGGATAAACCGAATTTTGACTCAATACATTTCGCTCGTCATCTATCCTGTTATCAGGCCAACAGCAAAGTATTCCTCCTAATCGTAACGAGTCGCCATGCGCTGCCCTGCAAGGTTGCTGAAAATACAACCGGCCAATTCCAGCCAGCGGGTCGAGGTGGTTAATATAATTTGAGCGTGAATCAATATATGGATGTCCAACCAGTGTTTCGTACTGCGCCCAGAGTTGTTTGATTGAAGTGCTATCGCCCGGTGTTTGAATTCCATGCCACCACGAAATATATTGGCGTCCATTATCGCTGATTTTTTGAATTAAAGGAATCAAGAAATCCTTATCTACTTTTTCTGAACGTTCCCGCACCTCATCGGTTCCCAGATGAATGTAAGGCATTATTTCAGCCGGAGCTAAAGAGCATAATTCATCGATTAGCTCCAGGATAATTTTTTGAACCTGGGGGCTGTTCATCGATTTTATCCCCAAAGCTTTTCGAAAAGCCTCAGTGTGGCCTGGTACGTCAATCTCGGGAATTACGGTAATATGTCGTTGATGGCAATATTCAATGATATCTTTTAACTCATCTTGTGAATAAAACTTCCCCGGCTTTCGGCTTGTAGCCTCCTCCGATTGTAACTCAGGATATATTTTGCTTTCTAACCGCCATCCCGGATTATCGGTGAGGTGCATGTGAAACACATTGTATTTATATGCTGCCAATACATCAATTTGTTCCTTCAGTAATTCAGGAGTTTGATAATTCCTCCCCAAATCGTGCATAAATCCACGAACTTTAAAAGCGGGCCAATCCTTAATTTTACATTCCGGAACAATAAATCCATTGCCCTTTTTATCGATGAGTTGTTTCAGAGTTTGAATTCCGTAAAAGATACCTTTAGAAGTAGGAGCTTTAATAATAATTTCATCTGAGATGGTTAATTCATACGCTCCATCAAAACCAAATGGATTTTTTACATTTCCATTTTCAAGCAATAGTTTAACCTTTCCCAGAGTATCAAAACTTATCTCTTTCTCTTTTAAAAAATCGATAAGCAGAGAAACCTCATTCCCAAATTCATCATTCTCACTAATACTTATGGAATTAAATTGAAGCATTTTTTCTCCAATTACAATTTCCTGAGGCAAGGGAATCAAATGAACTTCTGCCTTTAAATTCAATTGAATGAAAATAAAAAAAGAGATTAATACAGAAGTTAAAATGTTACCCGGATTAGTCATATTATTCATATTATTTCAATATAAATCCTTCAGGAAAATTAGCATTAACCTCCTTTAACCATACTTTCAACATTTGAAGCATCTCTGCTGCTTTTTCTTTTTCTATCTGACTCAAGTCGTTCAATTCACCAATGTCGTCCTTCAAATTATACAATTTTGTTTCGCCGGTTTTGTAATAATAGAGCAATTTGAAATCTCCCATAATAACAGCTCCTTCCATTCGGCTATGTGGATAATGAAAGTAAATAGCATCTCTGTCAGTTTTCGTTTTTGTTCCCAACAGAATATCCTTAAAACTAATTCCATCCAGATGTTGTTCAGGTCTCAATGGTGCATTTGCCAAATCAAGGAAGGTTGGATAAAAATCGTTGGAAATCAAAGTTTCATTACAAACCGAACCACTTTCAATTTTTCCTTTCCACTGAACAATGGTTGGTACGCGAATACCACCTTCATCCAAATTGTGCTTCATCCCTTTCAAGGGTAAATTCGAAGTTACACTTCCTTTCCCGCCATTGTCGGAAGTAAAAATAAGAATCGTATTCTCTTCCAGATTCAACTCTTTTAAACAATCCATAATCCGTCCCACATTCTCATCCATGTGGTACACCATTGCCGCATAATTTGGATTATTCTGAAGCGTTTTCTCTTCAGTATTCGTTTCAATTATAGTATCCAATCCCATTTCATGAATTTTATTGGTGTATTTTTCAACTACCTCTTCTTTTGCCTGTAATGGCGTATGAACAGTATGGAATGAAAGATATGCAAAAAAAGGTTCATCTTTGTTTTCAGTAATAAACTTAATGGTTTCATTTGTCAGACGTTCGGTTAAGTACTCACCTTCAGGTCCATCTTCCATAAAAGTAAGGTGGTGCGGACTAAAAAATCGTTTATGACCTCTGCCTCTGTCCACATCAGGAGCCTCAACTCCCGGATGGGCAATTTTCCATGCCCAATCCAAATCCATTCCACCAATAGCCACATCAAAACCCTGCTTTGCTGCCCAGTGCTCTTTGGCATAACCCAGATGCCATTTCCCAAAATAACCGGTTTTGTAATTGTACTCTTTTAATGCCTCTGCAAAAGTAATTTCTTCCAGTGGAAAATGGTTTGCGATATGTTTTGGGTCGAGCTCCGGAGCTAATAAATACGTAGTAATTCCTGTTCGAACCGGATACTTACCAGACAATATTGATGCCCGGGTTGGCGAACAAACCGGACCCGCTGAGTAAAAATTTGAGAACGTCATTCCCTGTTGAGATAATCTGTCAACATTAGGAGAATCGTAGACTTTACTTCCATTATACGAAAGGTCGCTCCATCCAAGGTCATCTACCATTATAAACACAATGTTCGGGCGTTCTGTTTTTTCGTTTGAAACATTACTTGAACAAGCACTATTCAGCGCAACAGCTACAATTACCAATAAAATCTGCCAGTTTGTTTTTTTTATCATGATTATGAATTTATTATTTTTAATACTGTTGAATTAATAATTTACAATTTCAATTTCCACGAATGTGACGGTTTCATAAGGGGATTTTTCGCCACTTTCATACAGTAATCCTATATTCCCATTGGGCATAATGGTTAAACAAGAATAGGCAGAGGGTCCCTCGTGAATTAACTTTTCGTATTTCCATGTTTGCCCGTTATCATCGCTTAATTTAATGGTCATGTTTTTCCGTCCGTCGTTTGTGGCATTGTTAGAGAGAATTAAAAGATCTTTTTTCTCTTTCCCTACTTTAAAAACATTACGAATGAATGATCCCTGACAATTTGGGTCGGGTAAATTTCTATCCACAACAGGCTGGCTCCAGGTTTTACCACCATCTTTAGAGCTTGTTACTGCCCTGCATTTGCGATCTTCCATTTGATTTCTTGCATTGATCATTAAATCTCCATTGGCCAGTTCAGCCAATGTTGCTTCATTAATGTTTTCTGCCACTTCAATTTGGTCCCAGGTTTCACCATGGTCGTCAGAAAAAACCAAAATGGTTGACGTTACTTTGGTTAATTTATTAATAGTGCAAGGAATAACTAACCTTCCGTTTTTCAACTGAATTCCACGCCCCGGTGAGGACCAGATACTTTGCCATCCATCTTCTCTTATGGCATAATCTATATGTATGGGAGTTGACCAGTTTTCACCCTCATCGTCGCTGTAAACGTACTGCAGCATCAAATGTCTGCGTTCCCTGTTTGCCCCTTCCGTAATATTGTTTCTTCCCGGGCAAAATCCATAAAAAAGGAAAATTCGTCCGGTTGAATGGTCTTGCACAAGACTTGGATCCGCTGCACCATGTTTCCCTGCAAAATTTACGATCCTGGTTAATGGGGTCCATTCATTACTTCTCTTTTTAAATCGGCGCAAAACCAAATCAATATTATTAGGAACATCTCCAGCGCGATCAACTCTTCCATCACAAACGGCGAGAACTGTTCCTTTTTTTGTTGTAATCATAGATGGAATTCTAAATTCTGCTATTCCATCGTCGCCACTTTTGTAAATTACCTGAGGTTCACTTACCTGAATGTTATCCTGAGCATTGGCATAGATAGTAACGAAAACCAGTGCTAAAAAAACAAATAAGACTTTTCTGTTATAATTCTTCATCAGTTATAGTATTATTTTGCTGTTGTTTTGCTGTTGTTTTGCTCCATTTTAATTGAGCTATAAATATTCTTTTTCTTCAAAGGAAGGAGATAAATGACTCCTTAAAATCCGTTCAATCGGGCATTTACATTTTACCAAATCCAGCCTTAATTAGCAGGATTATTGAGAATTTTCAACCCACGTTTTTTCAACTCTTTATTTACGGTTTTTAAATACACGTCCATTTCCGTGTCAGACCGAACAAGTGGATTTTCCTGCCCGGGAATTTCTTTTACCTGAAGCTCATCTCTTGACAATACATCGCTTTTGCTTGCCCAGTCATCGTAAAGCAAAGCAAGCTGATTTACTATTTCCGGATGTTCCTCTGCACAATCGGTGGTTTCGGAGCGATCTTTTTCAAGATCGTAAAGTTCCCATTTATGATCATAACTTGAAACCAATTTCCATTTTCCTTTACGAATACCTTTATTCCCATGATGCTCCCAAAAAAGTGCATCGTGGAGCGTAGTATCTTTCCGAAACATGGGCACCAGGCTTTTCCCGTCTAAAGGTTTGATCTCATTCTCTTTAAAAAAATCAGGGTAATCAATGCCTGACACCTCAAGACAGGTTGCCATAATATCGATTACATGTGCCGGTTGATGGCGAAGTTCATTGCGGGCTTTAATACCCTGAGGCCAAAATGCAATTAACGGAGTCGCAATTCCACCTTCATAAGTATACTTTTTGAATTTGCGAAACGGAGTATTACTGAGCATGGCCCATTTCGTCCCATACCCCCCATAAGTATTGTCAGCTCCCAGTTTGATGCCGGGGATATCTCCTGCAATAACAGGTCGTCCATCCCGTGTAAATAAAGGGACATAACGCATGTAAGCCCAGGGTTTACCTGTAGTCCCAATATATCCATCGGGATGTTCAAGCATATCGCCCCCGTTATCAGATAAAAATAGAATAAGCGTATTATCTATTATTCCTTTTGTCTCCAACAAATCAACAATTCTTCCGACACCTTGATCTACATGGTCAATCATAGCCGCAAAAACCTCAAACCGACTCTGTTCCCAGTTTTTTTGTTCTACACTTTCCCAGGAAGGAACAGCCGGATCACGCTTTGAGAGATTAGTTATTTCATTTAATATCCCTTGTTTTTTGAGTCTTTTCAAACGTTGTTCACGCAAGGTATCCCAACCAGCAGCAAATCGACCACGATATTTTTGAATCAGTGAGTCACGCGCATGTAAGGGCCAGTGAGGCGCTGTATGTGCCACATAAAGGAAAAATGGTTTTTCTTCACTATCATGTCCTTCAATATATTGAATTGCTTTGTCGGTAATTGCCTCCGTATAGTAGAAATCTTCTGTTTCCGGTTCAATATAATTATTGCCTTCAGCCAATGTTAAAGGATCCCATTGGCTTCCGGCTGCGATTATAGTTCCGTAGAACTTATCAAAGCCTCGCTGTTTTGGCCAGTTGTGTTTGCTTTTATCTTCTTCAAAATTACGACTAACATGCCATTTCCCTGCCATATAAGTGGAATATCCTCCCGATTTCAAAACCTCTGCAATGGTAACGCAGTTATTGTTAAGGTCGGCACGGTACCCCGGTTTACCATAATCAACTGCGGTCATAAAACCGATGCCTGTTTTATGCGGATAGAGTCCTGTTAGCAAACTTGCCCGTGTCGGGCAACACCTGGAGCAGTTATAAAAGGTTGAGAACCGTAAACCTTCGGAGGCTAATTTATCGAGATTTGGAGTATCAATTCCTCCTCCATAACAACCGATATCGGAGAATCCCATATCGTCCACCATAACAACAATAATGTTCGGTTTTATCTGGGTATTATTGATTATTGAAGGTGACGAGCACCCCACCAAACATACTACGAATAGAATAAAAATTATTTTGGCTGTCATCCCTTTTCTACTTTTTATATTTTCCGTCCGTCAGGTATTCCATTGTTAGTTTAGCAAAAAACAATTTACTATTTCCGCCCTCATAAAAGAGCCCGATATTGCCATCGGCCATTTGTGTGAGGCAGGAATATCCATAAGCTCCCTCTTTTACCAGTTTCGACCAAAGCCAGGTTTTGCCGTTATCATCACTTATTCGAACAGTCCCG
>JABMPI010000139.1 GCA_013203755.1 Bacteroidota bacterium | reverse complement strand
TTTTCCTGATGCTTCATAAAATTCCATAAACTCTTTCCAGTCAGGTTTTCTCACAAACCTTTTTGAATGAGCTCCCCGATAACCATCAATCGGCGAAATATAAGGGCCTTCCAAATGGTATCCCGGAATTGACCCCAACAAATTACCATCGTCCTTAGCTTTTGCCAAAATCGAAAAATTCTTAATAAATATCTCCCTGCTGTTTGTTGTCAAAGTTGGCAGATACGTAGTAACACCCCTTTTCCAAAGAGCCTTAGTAGCCTGATGAACGCCCTCCAAAGTCAAATCGCCACCACCTAATGAAAAAGAGATACCATCGAAACCATTCACCTGATTATCAAAAAATCCGGGTGCGATTATGAGATTACTATTTTCGTTGGAAAGTTTTTTAATATTTCTGATTTCCAGGATTTTCCCATCCTGAATTTCAACCTGCACCGGCTTTCCGGTTGCAAAATGCAATCCTTCAATAATTTGTTGTGCATTCGTACAATTAAAAAAGGATAGTAAAACAAGAGAAAAAGTTAATCGAATTATAGTTGTTACAGAAAATTTTTGAAGCCTCATTTTTATAATTTTAAGGAAATTTAATAGCTTAGTTTAAGATATTCAACGTTAACCCATTTTTCTTTCTCAGCTGATTTCTCCAGCGCTTCGAGCACCGAAACGCAATTCAATATACTTTGATGTGAACGGGGTTCTTTTCCAGTCCTGAACATCTCAACCATATCGACATAATTTTTTGCAGGGTTAGTTTCTTCAACTCGCGATTTTAATTCAATCAGCCCATCTTTCGTTTCTACAAAAGTTTCCCATCCGTAAGCTTCTTCTTTAAAAATTAATGTCGCAAACAATCCCGAAGTAAACTGCAAGCTGGCATTTCCGTATTTCCCGTTCCGCGCTATTTTAACTCGTTCAATATCTTCACCAAACATAAACATTAAAGGCTGTACAATGTGTACTCCATAAAAAAATACGCCACCATATTTCGAATCCAAATCAACGGTACCCGTTCTTACAACCTGAATAATTTTATCCATCGATTTCACCTGTTCTTTCAAATCGAACGTTGCATTACTTTGTGCAATAGAACTATACGAACTAACCGGAGTCCCAACTTGCCGGGCCATTTCCAAAAACTCTTTTCCTTCGGCGGCCCGGTAACAAAAAGGCTTATCTACAAACGTAGGAATTCCGGCTTTCACAAAGGGCGTTGCCGCTTCCAAGTGATATTTTGGATGCCGGTGATCAACAATCAATGCATCAATTTTCCCCAGCATCTCTCTGGGATCTTTTACCTTATTTGGGATGCCCCCTTTTTCCATTACTTTTTTTGCAAATTCATCGGTTTCGCCCCAAACGTATTTTACTTCTGCTCCTGGAAATTTCTTGTCGATGTTAAACATCTTCCCATATCCGGCAGTATGCGAATTTTCAGCACCAATAATACCAATACGTATATTTTTTTCTTCTGAAAAAGAATTTGCCAAAATACCCGGAACAATTGCAGAAACGGTAACTCCGCTTCCAATTGTTTTTATAAATGTTCTTCTTGTGTTCATATTTATAATTCTATAATTTCATTTCCCAGCCTTTTTCATACTCGCGAGACCAAAGTTTTTTTGCTTCTCTGTCACCAATAATATGACCATTTTTCGAATCAATCTCCAATGAATGCCCAACACGTTGTGCGATATTTCCAAGCTGAACCAGTAACGTACTTTTATAACCGGAATCAATGTCTGCCTTCAGTTTTTCACCCGTTAAAATATTATCAAATAAATTTCGGATGTGCAGTGCATCCAAATGACTGGCTGGGTTTGCCGCATCTCTCGGATCAATCTCTTTTGTGTCTTTAACCTCCTTAACAATATTGTTCTTCAAATCGAAAATTTTATAATCGTTTCCCCCTGAAATCAATATACTTCCCTCTTCTCCATAAAACATTACTCCAACAGAACTTCCTTCAACGTTTCTCCCATTACAACTTCTGCCCTCCCAGGTCATTGAAATGTCGTTCTCAAAATCCAGATTAATAACCTGGGTATCCGGAGCTTCCCAGTCATCTTTATATCGATACCGCCCACCGTTTGAACTTACTTTCACCGGGTAGTTAACTTCCAGACCCCAACGTAAAAGGTCGATCATGTGGGTGCCGTTATTTAATGCTTCGCCGGTACCCCAGTGCCATAACCAATGCCAGTTGTAGTGAACAATATTGTCTTTAAACACTTTGCGGGGAGCTGGTCCTTGCCAAAGATCCCAATTTAACCAATCAGGAACAGCAACTTTTTTTCCAATTCCAATAGGCCCGCGATTATTTGAATACCAACCTTTACCAAAATAAGGTCGACCAATTGCGCCATTTTTTAATTCATTTATGGCTTCAATTACATTCGGCCACGAACGCCGTTGGTTTCCCATTTGAATTGATTTTCCATATCGCACTGCCGCTT
>JABMPI010000138.1 GCA_013203755.1 Bacteroidota bacterium | reverse complement strand
TAATCATGACTAAATTCGAATACATAATGAATAGAATGGCATCCCAACACGGGGTGCATTCTATGTTCTCCGATTTACTGGACTTGCTTATTTATACATTTTCAGGAGAGAGAAAAGAGAAAGAATATCTGGAACTAATTCGTAAGTATGAAAAGCCTGATGCTTACACCATCAGCGAAGCCATGGCAGCATTGCTTGTGGAAATGACCGGTGATGGCAACGGAATGGTTGATGTGCTGGGAAATTACTTTGAAGAGAATCTGTACTTTGATAAAAATAGACAGCTTTTTACTCCACAAAATACTTGTGATAGGATGGTCCGGATACAAAACCCAATACAAGCCATGGAATGTATTACAGATCTTGACTGTGGTAGTGGCAGAATGCTAATGGCGATGGCCAAAGTAAACCGGGTTTCAAAATTCTATGGCGCAGACAACGATGCAAATTATGCGAAAATAGCTGTGATTAATCTTTGCCTGAATAAAATGTATGGTGAAATCGCATGGATGGACAGCCTCAGTAATCAATTCTTTGGTGGTTGGGTAATCGAACACACCATAAAAGGGATCCCACGCATCCGCGAAATTACCAAGCGCGAAAGTTACATACATTTGAAACTACCTTCCTCTTCTTCAACTGTCCACCTTGAAAAGGGGGACGAGGAGCGCAGCGACGGAGGGGGTAAAAGCGTGACATCAAACCCAAAAAACGTTACAGATATACAGGAAATCGAAACAATTGTACAGAAAAACGATACAACCCAAACTCTAAAGCAACAAGTGTTGTTTGAGTTTTAATCCCGGATACCCGGGATTTTTTTGGTCGTTTTTTTGTTAAATTTGTAAATGGGATTTTTAAGACGCATACAAATCTTTTTTCGTTTGGTTAAAATATTTTTTATAAATATCTGGGTAAAAGTCAATAAGCAACTAATACATATTTCATTAGTATTTAAGAACCTACAGGGTGATTCAAAGCAAATATTTCAGAATACATTGTCAATTAATTTAAATTTCCTTACTGTTATAATAGCTTTTTACATAGCTATTACAGCATATTTTATACCACAAATACATCAAATTAAACTTAACAGAGATCTTGAGTTTAATCATATGTTAAGTGAAATGGACAGTATAATTCCAGGAAAGACTTCTTATAAAGATTATCCTCAATATTATAAAAATGATACCATTAACATAGATAAAATATCCTTCGCAATTACTATGAAAGCATTATTTACCAGTGCTGATTATGAAAAAAGAAATTTGAATTATTTTACTTTGCAAAGGTTAACCCTTAAAGTGATGGAATATACAGATACCCTTAAATTAATAAACTTGATATGTAGCAATCCTATTCTAAATTTACCCATCGAAGAAACCGATCAGATATATAGAGGGCAAAATTATGTGCCTTTTAGCATGAAGTTGTATAAGAAAATTGATGATTTTATTAGGGCATTGGTTCTCTCAGAATTACTCACAATGAAAATTGACATTAATATGATTCTTTTTTGTTCTGAAGGCACCTTCTTAAATCGTAGAAATGGGGAAAGTCCTATTTGGGTAAATTCTAAACTTGATTCATTAAAAAATGATCAGCTAATAAATCCTCGGTCGAACAACAAATCTCACATTGATTATTACGAAGAATTAATCCAGGAAACAAAAAATGAACGAATGATTTTTAGTAAGTTATATGAAAACATGCGACACATTCTTGACACTTATAATTTTGAAATTAATAAATTAAATTTCAAAATAAAGTCACTCGAATACATGGTATCAGCCTTAAATAACAGATTTCTATTTTATGCAATAGTGTTCATTTTTGTTATGAATATATTAGTTCCAGTGATTCTTTCTAATTTTTATGTTAATTTTAAATACGCACTTATATATATGTTGATAGGATTTGCTCCATACATATTTATAATTAAGAAAATAATAGATTATACCCAATCAGTTATTTAGTTTCTTTTTCAGAGTAACACCTCCACTCCAAACTCCACCTCAAAACATTAATCACTTCTCTGAATGTTACAAAAGCGGCTGTTCTTTTCTGTCCTTTCCATTCCTTCTCCTCTGCCATAGCTTTGAATCAAAAGAAAGGCAAATGGTAACTACAATCCGAAGAAACCTGATGTTACGTGAATTCGACATCAAAGAAACACCCGATGGAAACCAGGTTGTATTCTCCATCAAATTCGTGAAGAATGATGGTGAAATCGTATTCGTCCCTGCAGCTGTCGCCTGTGGCTTAACATGCAACCTTAAAAAGAATCGATTACGTGGTGTCATGCCAGTAGATGAAAAAGGGAACCGGGTTGGACACCCTTATCCTGTTTCTATTGATGGCATCCTGGAATGGAATGGTAAAAAAATTATTTTATAATGGCAGATATATTATTCAATAAAGCTGGTGCACCACTGATTGGGTATGGTACTCGCGGAGCGTTAATGACTACTACCGGAACGCCTGACAAAAAGCTCAATATGGCCCAGCCCAAAGATCCGGAAAAAGATAAAACTTCAATCGATAACATTGATGTTTCCGATTGGGGTGCAGGGAATACCTTTCCCAGAGATGCCAATACCATCATTAATAAAGTTGGTGTGCTGAATTCAGGTCTTAAATTCATTCGCAATTTTACAATTGGTCAGGGAATTTATCCGGTAAAAGTTGTTGGATATGATGATAAAGGAAATGAAAAACTTGAAATCGTAAAAGACACCAACATCAATCAATTTGCAAAAAGTAGAATAGTACGCCGCTACATGGAAAAAGCTGTACGCGACTATATGAAATTCGGATGCGCTTTTGTACAAATGATCCCATCTGCCGATGGTTCTAAAATGGTAGGATTAAACACCATAAATGCTTTATATGCCCGGTTATCCATGGCCGATAACACAGGTGTTATCAATAAATGTATTACTTCGGGCAAATGGCCTGAGAATCCTTCGAAAGCTGAATACTCCACTTTTGATGTTTTGGACGAATACGATCCATTGGCAGATTTACAGAGAAGAAAATGGGGAAATAAAATAAAAGGCAAAAGCTTTGTCCACACCATTAAAGACAGTTGGAGCAATAATGAATATTACAGCGCTCCTGTTTGGTACAGTGCCTATCTTTCGGGATGGGTAGAAATTGCTCTTTCCATCCCTGCATTTCTGAAAAAAGCTTACGAAAATCAAATTACCTGGAAATGGCACGTTCAAATTCCATATGCTTTTTGGGATAAAAAATTCCCTGCAACTTCATATGCTACCACCAAATTACGTGAAGCGGCTATTACTGACTACATGGACACAATCGAAACAAACCTTTGTGGTAACGAGAACGCCAGTAAACCAATTTTTACAATGTTCGAAATAAATCCGAACAACGGTAAAACAGAAGAACAATGGATAATTGAACCTCTGGCCAACAAACTCGATAACACACAAAACCTGGTTACCAGTGCGGCTGCCAACTCTGAAATACTTTTTAGCTTAATGCTTAACCCAAACGTATTGGGTGCCGGAATGCCTGGTGGAACTTATGCCGGAAATCAAGGTGGCTCAAATATCCGTGAAGCATTTTTGGTTAACATCGCAAATGCCTGGTTAGACCGTCAGAATATTCTTGATCCATTGGAAACATTTATCCGTTTTAATGGTGCAGACCCAAACATTGAATGGAGATTCAGAAATACAATTCTTACAACTTTAGATACCGGTTCCGGAACACAAAAAACACTTAGCTAATGCTTTTTAAAACTATTGCCGAAATAAAAACTTTCCTACCCATTGGCGTAGGAAATGACTTCAACAGGTTAAAACCTCATATCGCAAACGCAGAAAATAAATACATTAAATCCCTGCTTGGTGATGTAATGTATGATGAATTAGAGGAATTTTATGATGCCTTGCCAATTGCAGAGCCTACGGAAGTTCAGGAAGCAATGCAATCCCTGTTAGAAAAGGTGCAGCACTCCTTAATCCATCTTGCCTACTTTGTAGGTTACGATTTTCTAAACATTTCAGCTACCGATGCAGGGTTTCAACGCTTGGAAACAGAGCATAAAAAAGGTCTTTATAAATATCAGGAAGATAATTTAAAACAATATTTCAGTGATGCTGGCTTTAACTCGTTGGATACAATTCTTGTCTTTATAGAAAATAATATTCAGCATTTTTCCGAATTTAAAGCTACAGCCAACTGGACTGAAATAAAAGAGAGTTTCCTTCCAACTGTAAGTATTGTAGAAAAAATTCCGTTTAATTTATTTGGTAGCAGATTAACATTTCTAAATCTAAAACCTCATATCTCCTTTGTTGAAGATACAACCATCAAATTCGTTTTGGGTGATACAATATATCAGGAAATTAAAACCGGTATGATTGCAGATCAAGTTCCGGCTAAGATTACTGCTATACTTCCGTATATCCGTAAACCGCTAATATATTTAGCTTCCGCACTTCTGATGGAAGAAACTGGAGCTACTTTGGGAAATAACGGTTTGTATTTTGAAAAACGAACTGGAAATTATCCCGACAACAAATTAATTCAACCAAGTACAGAAGAACGCATTCTTTCATTGGCCGCAAGAAACCGCTTCATCGGTAATGCTTACCTCGATGCTTTAAAAAGCTTCCTGGCAACCAATATTTCGGATTGGGAAACTTTTGAAATTCCTACCAATCCCATACTAAATCGTGATAATACAGGTAAAAAAACATTTTGGGCATGAGAAAAGTAACAATTCAATATCGACCATTTAGATGGTTGAAATTTACCCGTCATATTATTGGCAACTTTCCTTCTAAATGGGAAGAAACAAATCCAAAACAGTTGATTGCAATTGCCTGTTTAACGAAACAGACAATTTCTGATGTGCAATTCCTTTCAATAATGACAAATTTGTCCAAACGCACGATCAAAAAATTAGATGATTACCAGAGATTCCAGTTAATTAATTTGTTTGATACTTTCCAATCCGATAAACCCTATAATGATTTTATCATTCAAAAGCTGGATTGCAAACAAACGATACTTCATGCTCCTAAAGCCAAACTTCACAATCTTTCATTTGGTCAGTTTATTTTTATCGATACCCATTTTACCAATTATCAGGAATCGTCTGACACTACTGATTTAAACAAATTCATCGCTGCAGCTTACCTTCCCTTCGGTCAGCGCTTTGCCGAACACATTATTGATATTAACCACAAATCCGTTGATAATCTGGACTTGCTTACCAAAGAAGCTGTCGTAATCAATTACCACTTAATCCGTGATTGGCTTACTCAGGTTTACCCTCTGGTATTCAGTTCACATCAAGATTCAACTTCGGAAGTTTCAGAAGATGTCAAGAAACAAAAACCCAAGAAAAGAACAGATTCCAACTCCTGGATTAAAGTTTATGAAAATATTGTCGGTGATGATATTGTCAATGAGAATAAATATGCTGATCTGCCTATTCATACCATCTTGCGCTTCCTATCCAACAAAATTAAACAAGCACGTAAAAAATAATTTCCATGTCTAAATTCAGCGATCTCATTACCTATTTCGAAAATATTGCACGCAAACACGTTGATATATTACATTCCGATGCTGAAAAACATTTCTTTAGAATGGAAATTGATGAAGTACTCGCAGGAATTAATCGTACCGATGTTAATTTTCCAATGCTCATACTTGAAGGTTATGGGTTTGGATTTACAGACAATAAAAGCGATAATCTATTAAAAAACCGTGAAGGTGCTTTTATCTTACTCGATCATATTTCCGATACTTCTGACCACAACCTTATCCACCAAAAATGGGACGAACTGGAAGAAATTGCCACCGAAATAATCTTGAAAATTAAAACTGATAAACAATCCAGAACTGTTCCTGTCGTTCGCAATTTTGATTTTGAATCTGTTAATGCCTCTCTCATATTAAACGAACTTGGTAACGATGTCGGAATACGTGTGTCCTACTCAATTGCAAGTCCCACCACTAACGATATAAACCCGGATAAATGGAATCCTTAAATCTTTCCAACACCGTTAACACTTTTGACGTTAACAAGCAAAATCAACTAATCAAAAGATGGGCACCAAAAGTAAAACGTGCCTTAAAAAATTCTGCTCGTATTTTTGATGGTGGAAAAAGCACTTCGTTTGTAATGAGGAAAGGAAGGATGGAAGGTAAACTGGCAGACAGCATTACAACTCGTTTAGGGAAAAAAATGGGAGTAACCGAACTGGTGTCCTTCTCCTTTGAACGTCACGGTGTTTTTGTTCATAAAGGTGTCGGCCGTGGTTGGGAAATCAATGGTGCTACTGTTACCCGTACTGCTAAAGGTTCTATGTCAGCTCCAAGGAATCCAGCCCCTTGGTTTAATGCAGTACTCAATATCCATGTCCCTAAACTTGCCGATGATATCGCTGTCTTAAATGCCAATGCCGCTTTAAATGCAACTAAACTTCATATCAAGTAATACAATTTGATAAAGGTTTTAAAATATTTCCCTTTTTTATAGCAATCACCTTCTACCAAAGGTGATTTTTTTGTGTCCTTTCGTTTCGCTCCTTCTGACTGTATTTTGGCTTGAAATATTACGATATGGCCGATAGGTACACCAGACGAATCAATCTATACATCAACGACAAAGAAGTTCGTAACGACATTGCTTCCATCCGAAAGGAAATGATGAAAATGCAACAGGCTCAGAACCGAATGATTATCGGTAGCAAAGAGTATGTTGCCCAGGGAAAAAGGATTGCTGCGCTCCGGGGAATCATGAACAAACACCAGGCAGACCTTCGCAAAACACAACAGGGCTGGTTTAGCCTTAGTCGTGCTGCAGAAAAAGCAAACAAATATATGTCTGGCGCCATGGCTGCTGTAGCTGCAGTAATGGCTCTTGTTATGGGATTGCGCAAAGCTGCACAGGCTGCAATGGAATTCGAGGAAAGATTAGACAACCTCTCTGCATTAACTGGTTTAGAAGGTCGTCAATTACAATGGTTGGGTGACACAGCAAAACAGACTTCAATTGCCATTACCGGCACTGGTGTTAGAATAAAACAGGCTGCATCTGATATTGTCGATGCCTACACAAAAGTTGGTTCGCAACGCCCGGAATTATTGGCTAACAAAGAAGCTTTGCATGAAGTTACCACAGCTGCAATTATCCTAAGTGAAGCTGCGAAGTCTGACCTCGAACCTGCAGTTAAAGGTTTGACAATGGCAATG
>JABMPI010000020.1 GCA_013203755.1 Bacteroidota bacterium | reverse complement strand
AACGGACCCGATTTAGGATGTTATGGCAACACTCACGGCCACACCCCAAACCTTGACCAATTGTCAGCCGAGGGAGTTCAGTTTAATAATGCTTTTGTAACTTACTCAGTTTGCAGCCCATCGCGCGGAACAATTTTCACAGGGCTTTACCCGCATCAGAACGGGCAAATTGGTTTGGCAACACATAAATACAGAATGTACGAAGGGATTAAAACTTTGCCGAAATATTTAAGGGAAGTGGGTTATCTTTCCGGTTGTATTGGAAAAGTTCATGTAAATCCTGAGTCTGAAATTCCCTGGGATTATCGTCCGGGAGGATTGTTAAATGGTTCAAATTTTGGAAAAAAGAGCATGCCGGAATATGCAGTAAAAGCTATGGAATTTATACGCCAGTCAGAAAATACACCGTTCTTTTTAATGGTGAATTTCCCTGATGCTCATTTCCCTGTTCAGTACGATGTGGAAGGTTTGCCAACAACAAAACTGGAACCAACAGACGTGGATAGGCCGCTTGATTTTCTAGGAGCTAATTCTGAATATTTACGTGAATATACTGCCAATTATTTCAACTGCATGAACAGATTGGATAAATCGGTTGGAATGTTGTTGGATAGTTTAAAGAATTCAGATAAAGCAGATAATACAATCATTATTTATATGGGCGACCACGGAGCACAGTTCTCACGGGGAAAGTGTAGCAATTATGAGGGGGCACTTAGAATTCCTTTCATAATGCATTGGCCAAAACACATAAAAACCAACGAGCAAAAAGAGGAGCTGATTTCAACCATCGATTTGCTTCCAACGATTTTGGATTTAGCTGGAGCCGAAAAACCTGAAATAATGCCGGGAAAAAGTTTAATGAAGCTGGCAAAAGGTGAGGAAACGGATTGGGCAGAATATGTTTTTGCAGGAGGAACAGGCAGTGCTCCTTTTTTTTATTACCCGCGCAGAAGTGTCCGCGACAAACGTTTTAAACTGATTCATAATATTAATTACCAGGAAGAAAATCCACATGTAGGTTTCTACAATGGCAGGCAGGGACATTTTGTTGCCGGCACAAATCTGGAAGAAACTGCAGCACTGGATGCCGACATGGCTGAAGTTTATCGTATCTGGCGAAATCCTCCGGAATTTGAATTGTACGACTTACAAAACGACCCGCTTGAATTTAAAAACCTTTCAGAAAAACCGGAATACAAAGACGAATTGGAGCGTTTGCAAAAAGTATTAAAACAATGGCAAGTAGAAACAAAAGACCCATTTGACGACCCGGTAAAACATCAACGTTTTAATCAGGATATTAAAGAAATTGTTGAAAAATACGAAGGTACTAGTTATAGGAATGACCCAGAGTTTAAATGGAAGTATGTGGATTATTTCAATAAATAGACATTTTTAAAATATTCAAAAGTAAAATATAACGTAATAATTAAAATCAAATTGACATGGAAAAATTAGATGTAAAAGTTATTTTTTTAGGTATAGCTGTATTGCTAATTATTTTCGATGTATTAAAGAATATAAAAGTATTTACTTCAAAAAAGATAATTCTTGTTGGAATATTGTCTTTTTTATCCTTATCAGCTTATATTTTCTTAATCATTTTTTATCCAACACAAGGATTATTGATTTTCATCTTTCTCGTTGTTGGTATAAGACAAAGTTGGACTTTCTGGCGATTAAGAACAACAAAAGAGAAAAACTGGAAAAATGCAATGATATTAATTTGTTTACTAGTTGCTGCACTAGTTTATTCTTTAATTCAAAATTATGGTTGACCTTGTTTTCAGATGATCAATTGATACAAATGGATTAAATTTAAAATAATCGATCTTATGAGGTACAAATATCTGATTTTTCTAATCTTCATTACATCAGTAGGCATTGCACAAAACTTAGGATTAAAACCTGAGTTTGGAAATCGAGAATCACGAAAGATAAATAATGCCAAACCTCCTTTATATCTTAGTGAGCCACCTTCCAACGAAGGAACAAACCTATTGGTTGATAATGATGGTTCTATCAAATTTATATATCGTCAGGGTGACTGGGACAATGGTGGTTTTAGCGATGAAGTCTATTTTAAAACAACAATTAATGAAGGACGCACGTGGACAGAGCCGCAGGTATTAGGAAACACAGGCCCGGGCAAACAATGTTTTGCTACCATCAGTCCGGTTTCAGGTGAAGTAATTGTCTTTTTTATTCATTCAGAAAAAGGCAAAAAAGGCAACTATCGTTTTGTGCGTTCGGAGAATGGAAGAACCGATTGGACCTACAACCATCATTTTGATTCGGTTCGTTTTGGCGGAATGGGATACGGAAATTGTCTTTGGATAGATATGTCCAACGGGAACAAAAGAGTACTTTGTGGGGTACATGGAAACAATGAAGGGGCCGGCTGTTATTACAGCGATGATGATGGCAGAACCTGGTCGCCATCGAACCGCTCAAAAGTACCAAATTTAATTCCAAATATCTGGCAAACCGGTTCTGTGGAACCCACTTTTATTCAGCTGAAAGATGGCCGAATCTGGATGTTGATGCGCAACTCCAACGACCATTTATGGGAAAGCTTTTCTGAAGATAAAGGGGCAACGTGGAGCGAAGCCGTATCAACCCAATTTAAGTGTGGGCCAAATTCGTGGGTAACTACCAAACGACTTTCAACGGGAGAAATATTGCTGGTTTGGAACAATGCCATGAGTATGCACCCCTCGGTAACTCAGGATAAATGGAGCTTTACCAATCGCGATGTAATTCATTTAGCCATTTCGCCTGACGAGGGTAAAACCTGGCATGGCTTTCGCGAATTGTGGCTGGATGAAATGCGCGATTCTTCACAATTTGTAAATCACCCGGGCGATAAAGGACAAAACGAATCGAAAGTTGCAGAAACACCCGAGGGAAATATTTTAGTTGCCTGTGGACAAGCTCCGGGGCACCGGGCATTTCTTTTGCTGGATCCGAACTGGATTTATCAAAAATCTGCATCCGATGATTTTTCCAATGGATTGGATTATTGGAGTATCCATAAATTATTGGTTCGTTCACCTATTTATTCCCGATGGTATCATTACAGATATAACCGAAAAAAAGGAGCTGAGTTAGTTCCGCATCCAACAAATCAGGAGAAACAAGTGCTTCAGATTCGTAGAGAGGCCGACTCAACCGTATACAGTCAGCGCGATTGCGCCATTTGGAATTTCCCGGCTGGAAAGTCAGGTGCCTTTGAAACAAAAATTTATCTGAATAGAAAGTTCCGGGGTGGAATGGTTGCTTTAACAGACCGCTGGTATCAACCAACCGACACGCAAGGGGAAGAAAAGGCAATGTTTATTTTGGATATTCCCGCTGGTGGAGGAGTTGAAAAAGAATTTGTTTTGGAAAAAGAAAAGTGGTATAACGTTACTTTCAATTGGAACCTAGAAAAAGAAAACAGTTGCGAGGTTGAAATTGATGGCAAAAAGCTATCATCAAAGTTGCCCTTGCTAAATCCATGTGAAAACGGAATTTCATATGTGCGGTTTCGCTCAACATCTGTTTGGCCCGATAACGAGGGATTTTTGATTGAGTCGGTGAAGGCGGAAGTTGAATGAAACTTCAATTTTATGATAAGAGGAATGAATTGGAACTTTCGTGATATGATTAGGCTGAAAATTTAGGATAGTACTGCAGGAAGAATTAGAAAGTATAAAAATTACAAATTTTAGAATTACAATGAATACCATTATTCGATTAGTTATTACGGCTGTTTTGGTTCTGAATATTTTTGGAGCAGGCAGAATTTATTCTCAGCAGAAGAAAGATGGTTTAAAATTCGAAAACTATGATTTAAAAGAGTTTTACGGTCCGGGGAAAGGTAATGGGGACTTGGTATTCCTTGGCGAATCACCGATGAACGAGGCTACAGTTCAGGTTTTTCCGGATGGAACAATAAAAGTGTACCATGCACCAAACCGGTATAGCAATAAAGTAATGTCGATGGAATCGGAGGATGGAGGTTTTACCTGGAGCCAATCCAAGGTGATTTTCGAAGATTCCATTATCTGGCAATATCCACGCCGCACACTTATCGATCAGAAGGGGAACATTCACTTGCTGGTTTTTCAGGAACCTAACCTTGATGTTTATCACACGATAACTTCAGATGGTGGTAAAACCTGGAAACCATTGCAAAAAATCGCAGATGGCAGAATTGGGGCAATCCGTGGATTTATTCAAACAAATAGTGGAAGGTTAATCTTTGGGTACCATCGTCACAAATGGGAACGCAAACCGCCCTACGGGGCTTGTTATATCTCCTTTGTTTATTCCGATGACAATGGAAAAACCTGGACAGATACCAAATCACAAATTGTAGCACCCGTTTTTGAAAACTACAATGGCAATAATTATGGAGCAGTGGAACCTAATTTAGTACAGTTGAGTGATGGACGTCTCTGGATGGTTTGCCGGACACAGAATGGTTGGCAATATCAATCATTCTCCGATGATGAAGGTAAAACATGGTCAAAAGGGGAACCTTCTATTTTCCATAGTTCAAATTCTCCGGCTGATTTATTGAAATTACCGGACGGTAGGATTATTATAACATGGTGCAATACCGGGGATACTGATTTGAAAACCTTTGGACGGATTTATACGCATCGTGATGTGTTGCACATGGCTATTTCAGATAATGACGGAAAATCATGGAAAGGATTTAGGGAGGTTTTTAGAATCCCATCCAGAAACGATCAGAATGATATGCCGGGAGGAGATTCGGGGGTCGCTTATCCCAATACTGCTTTCACCAAAGATCGTAAAATCATTTTGGTAACCGGACAGGGAGAACATGGCGGAGGTAAAGCAATGTTTCGAATATCCCCGGAATGGCTTTACGAAACCAGTCAGGAAGATGATTTTGCCAATGGACTGGAAAAATGGTCGTGTTACACTTTTACAAAACTAGCCATAAAACCGGGCCGCATGTTGGGGCCTGAACTTTTGCAGGCTGAAGGAGCCAAAGGAGGAAAAATACTGCATGTACGCAAAGCTTATTCAGAAATATTTGGAGATGGAGCAGTGTGGAATTTCCCTATGGGACGTAAAGGTGAACTTACGATGAAAGTAAATATCCCTGAAGGATCAGCCGGAACCGCTATATCATTAACCGATCACCACCGTCACCCCAATGACCCGGAAGGAGAGCAAAAGGCCATGTTTACAATTGATAGCAAAGAGTTTGGAAATGCTCAGTGGCAAACTGTAACTTTAAAATGGAACCTGGAAAAGCTAAATTGTGAACTGTTAATTGATGAAAAACTGAACTCTAAAATAAGTTTAAAAAACAGGACCAAATCAGGAATCTCATATCTCCGTTTTCGTTCTCTGGCAGATAAAAATACCATTGATAATGAAGGAATTCTGATTGATTGGGTGAAAGTAGTGGTTGAAAATTAAATGGATAAAAAATGATTGGAGTAGGGATAATTGGTGCCGGTGCATTTGCGCATAAACATGCAGCTGCAATTTTGCATAACAAAACTACAACTCTTGTTGCTGCCAGTCGCAGAAATAAGGCAGAGTTAGAAAAATTTACCGCTTGTTACGGCATAAAAGGTTATACAAATTATTTGGATCTTTTAAACGACAAATCAATACAAGCCGTATTAATTGCAACACCGCATCACCTGCATCACAAGGTTGCAGAAGATGCTGCCAAAGCCGGGAAACATATTCTTTTGGAAAAACCCATGGGGCACAATATTGAAGTTTGTAATCAAATTCTCGATTCGGTAAAGAACTATAATTCAGAGTTGATGGTGGCCCATATTAGTCGTTTTATGCCCGCATTTAGTAAAGCCAAAAAAATGCTTGATGAAGGAATTATTGGCGATTTAGTGTATGCCCAGGCTCACATTGCCAGGAAATGGAATACACCCAATCGCCGATCCTGGCATCTGGAACAAAACCAGGGAGGTGGTATGCTAATGACGGTGGGAATTCATTACCTCGATTTGTTAACCTGGATAATTGGAGAAAATGTTAAAAGCGTAAAAGCTTCAATTTCAAATCCATTTTTAGGAAAAAATGTAGATGACGCTGCCCTTTTGTTTTTAACCTATAAAAATGGAATTAATGCCCTTTTAACCTGCTCAGGATTTGATAGTGGAGGGCCAATTTTCGAAGTAATGATTACCGGTACAAAAGGGATGATAAAAGCCGATATGTTTAAAGGAGTTTGGCTGGGACAAAACGATGAATGGAAAAGGATTAAAGAACCGGAGTCAGGTGATCCGGAAGTGGAAGCTTTAATTTTTGAATGGAGTGATTTTATTGGAAATATTATGGACAAAAAACCTGTTTCAATATCAGGCGAATATGGCCGGCACATGATTGAAGTAATTGAAGCAGCACAAATTTCTTCTCAATTGGGGAAAGAGGTTTATCTAAAATAATTATATTTT
>JABMPI010000137.1 GCA_013203755.1 Bacteroidota bacterium | reverse complement strand
TCCAAATGCTGCAAAAACGATACTCCTTTTATTACTTTTTTCAGCAGCTACTTTCTCTGCCAATTCAATAATGGCGGCAATTCCAGAAGCATTATCATCGGCTCCATTGTGCACTGCAATTGTATCTACCGCACGCGATCCAGAACCCGGACCACCCATTCCCAAATGGTCGTAATGTCCACCTACAATTACATATTCATTCCTCAAATTTTCATCAATTCCAGGAACCATTGCAACCACGTTTTGCGACTCGGCTTCTTTCAAAATTACATTTACATTGGCAGTTAGCTTTGTGTTAATGGCTAAACTTATTGTTGCTTTTGTTTCTATAATTTTTGTTTCCAGCAATTCAATTGTTTCTCCAGAACCAGCCAGAATTTCATCGGCCACTTTTCGTGTTACCTGAATTACAGGAATTGAATAGCGACTACTATTTTTATCGAAAAACAGAGACGAGAGTTTATCTGCTTCGCTAAAAGAAGGACCGGCAACCAAAATTAAACCGGCGGCATTTTTATCTGAAGCCGTTAATGCTTTGGCGCGCTCGGTAGAAAATTGCACAAACGGACTCGCCGCATTATCCATATCCGGGTCTCCCATC
This sequence comes from Bacteroidota bacterium, assembly GCA_013203755.1. Classification (GTDB taxonomy): domain Bacteria; phylum Bacteroidota; class Bacteroidia; order Bacteroidales; family Prolixibacteraceae; genus Draconibacterium. Next base: position 7,282 of record JABMPI010000137.1, on the reverse strand, counting down.
AATGCTAAAATCCACTTACCCGAAACGTCAACACTCTCAAAATCGTTCCATTGAACCGTATCAAAATCTACTTGTAAACCGTAACTGGCAAAAACAACATTTGCTTCTACTTTTGTATTGGATGAGAAAGCGTAAGGAAGAAAATCATTTTTTATTTCGAATGAATTATCGTTTACAACTAATAAATTTCCTTTACCAATTGCAGCAGAAGTTACCAATCCAAATTTCTGAAAACCGTTGTCGAATAATAACTCCAAACCAGCATTTTCAAACTTTTCGCGAATAAATTGTGCGGCCAGCAAATCTCCTACTTCTCCTGCTTTTCTACCTTTTAATGAATCGGATGCCAGATATTCAATATTATTCTGAATGTCGGCAACTGTAATTTCTGCATTGAATTTTTGCCCGCAAGAAACCACGAACAACGCAAATACGGCAATAAATATAATTTTCATTTTATTACAATTATTTTTTTCTGTTGACAGCAAAATCGCCTTCATCTGGTTTTTTATAAACTATGTAAAATAAGATGTAATTATACGCAATAATCGTCATTTAAAAAAAGGAGTTACTATATTTACGAGCTCATAAAAAATTGAATAGTTTGATATCATTCGGGACAAAATACTGGTTTATAATTTTACTTGCCGTAGCAATTGCAACGGCGGGTATTGTTTTGCTTTTATATTTTAGAAACAGAGACAACAAAGAGCTAAAAAATTATCAGATAAAAATTTTAATGGTTCTGCGTTTTTTATCCTTTTTTACCATTGCTTTTTTGTTGCTCTCGCCATTTATTCGAAACCTAAAAAAGACAACTAAAAGTCCAATAATTATAACGGCCTGGGACAATTCCGGGTCGGTAGTTTCGGTACTCGATTCGGCCAAAACTGCGGCAGAAATTAATAAAACCAGAAATACAATTTTAAGTGAATTAGGAAACATATATTCTATTGTTGAATATTCGTTTGGCGAAACCACAAACAACATTGAAGAGCTGGATTTTACTGAAAAAAAATCGGATTACAGCAACCTAATTTCTTCGGTAGCCAACAACCATTTTAATGAAAATATTGGTGCACTAATTATTGGAGGCGACGGGATTTACAATCAAGGAAAAAATCCGGTTAATTTAGTGAGTGAAATAAATTTCCCGGTTTATACCCTTGGTTTTGGCGATACTACCGAAGTTGTAGATTCCAGAATTCAGAACATTCAAGTTAACCGCACTTCCTTTTCTGGCAACCGTTTTCCGGTAGAAACAGATGTTCATTTTTCTAAGTTAAAAGGCGTGCCTTTAAAACTTTCGGTTATACAAAATGGGAATGTACTAGCCAGCGTAGTGGTTACTCCGCCAAATGCTAATTATTTTTATACAACTGAATTTATTTTAGAGGCTGGCAAACCGGGTTTAAAACATTATTCTGTTCAAATAGAATCGGTTCAAAACGAACGAAACACGAAAAACAATACTTCTGGTTTTGTAATAAACGTATTAGAAAACAAACAGAAAATTTTGATTCTTTCGGACGGTTCTCACCCCGATATTGGCGCAATTAAAAATACGCTTGATTTACAAAAAACATACGAAGTTTCTGTTTTTACCGAAGAACCATTTCCTTCTAATTTATCCGATTTCAATTTAATTGTTTTAAACCAGTTACCCACTTCAGGAAAATCTGTTGCCGAAATAATTAAAAAAGCTGAATTAAACCGAATTCCAACCCTTTTTATTGTGGGGAATAAAACCTTTTTACCACAATTAAATGCATTGTCGCAAGGTGCCACAATAAAACAGTTGGCTGGTTCGGGAGAAGAGGCCCAGGCTACCATAAATTCTACATTTGCAACCTTCAAATTAAGTGACGATTTTAAAGAGCTACTTCCAAAATTCCCGCCCTTGCAAGTACCTTTTGCCGATTACGAACTGGAACCAGATTTTACTCCGCTATTTTATCAGAAAATTTTAAATATTGAAACTGCCAGACCACTGTTTGCAAGCGGAAGAATAAATGGCAGAAAAATCGGGTATCTTTTTGGTGAAGGAATTTGGCGCTGGCGGCTTTACGATTATTATACAAATCAAAGCCAGACGCGCTTTAACGAACTCATAAATCAAATCGTTCAATATTTAGCACTTCGCGAAAACGAGGATAATTTTATTTTAGACTTTAAACCTGTTTATGCCGAAATTGATGATGTGGTTTTAACGGCAGAAGTGTACAATGATGCATTTGAACGTATTACTTCCGAAGAGGTAAATATTGAAATTCAAAATACGAATGGCGACGATTTTAATTTCACTTTCGATATTCAAGGGGAAAATTATTACTTAAACTCGGGGCATCTTCCAACGGGCGACTATACTTTTTCGGCCAATGTAACTATTGGCAAAGAAACTTTTACCGAAACCGGAAGGTTTACTATTATTCCTGTAAACCTTGAAAATGTTGTTACCCGTGCCAATCATAACATGTTGTTTCAATTGGCTAAACAAAGTGGTGGTAATTTCTATCCTGCTAATAGTATCGATAAATTAATTTCAGAAATAAAAAACAACAAACAGTTAAAATCAACAAGCTATTTTCAGGAAATGGTGCACGAGCTTTTAAATCTCAGGTGGATATTTTTTATATTTCTGCTATTGTTAAGTGTGGAATGGTTTTTGAGAAAGTACTGGGGTATTTATTAAGCGCATGGATAATTATTTTTTAAAAATAAAGAGCTACGTAATTATATTATTGTTTTGTGCAATCTCATTTTCTTGTGTTCCCACAAAATTATTAAACATCGAGATTCCGCGTGAATCGAAAAAAGAACTTCCAAAAAACATTCAAAGTTTAACCCTTGTAAGCCGGGTTGTAGACAGCAGTTTCAGCAACCTTGAAACCGACTCGTTACAAAAAATATTTTACAACCAGAATTTTAATTACGATACAATTATTAACGATATTCAAGCTGTAGATACTACTATAAAAGCATTGGGTGAACTTCTTTTCGAATCGGGAAGATACGATGTAGTTATTCCTGAAGATCGTTTTTTAAAATTTGAGAAAAATACATTTCTAACCTTAGAAATGCCCTGGGATGAAGTGAAAGAGTTATGCGAAACCTATAATACTGATGCTGTTTTATCGCTTGAACATTTTAAAACACGTGTTTCTACCGATTTTTCTAAAGAAGATTATTATCTTCCATCGAACAATGCTTTTTCTTCAGCATCAAAAGCTCAACTAATTGTTTATTACGAAGTTCTTTTTAGAGTTTACGATCCTGAAAATAAGAAAATCCTTATCAGAGAATTTTTAAGAGATACAATTATTTGGGAAGATACTGATTTTTCGACAGGCAATCTTTTCGACCGTTTCACAACTGTAAAGGATGCATTAAGCCAAACAGGAATTGCTGTTGCTCTAGATTTTACAGACATTATAAGCACTTTTTGGCGCGAAGAAAAAAGACAATATTTTAGCAAAGGAGGTTCTGAACTTAAACATGCCAACATTTATGTTGACAATAACAATTGGGAATCTGCAATGGCTATTTGGAGTGAAATTGCAGAAAAAGGGAAATCGAAATCGTTAAAAAGCAAAGCCGAATTTAATTTGGCGGTTGGCTACGAGCTGCAAGGCGATTTACAAAAAGCCATATTTTGGGCTTTAAAATCGTACGACACCATGTATAGAATGGTAACCTACGATTACTTAGAAATACTTGAACAAAGAAAAAATGAACTAAAAAAGCAAAATCGATGAATCGTTACACAATTCTTATTTTCATCTTTTCACTACTAATTTCCTCGTGTACTGTTTACAAAGAATATCCCATTGACATTTATAAACCAGGAGAAATAGTTGTTCCGGCAAAAGTAGAAAATGTTGCTTTAGTTTATCGGAATTTTAAATTTCCGGGAGATTCGTTGCAGCACTATTATAAAGATAATGGCCGGCTAAGAAAAGCAAAAAATGACCACAAAAGCTTAGATAGTTTACTTGCAAACTACTGTTTAAAAGAGTTGGCATCGAATTTAAAGAGCCAAAATACATTCAAGCGTATTCATATTTTCCCAGGTGCTTTCAAACCACATTCAGGAAAAAAACTGCCAAGCTTAAAATTCAATTTAATTAAAAAATTAACTGCATCCAGCGAAACAGATCTATTAATTTCCCTGGAGACATTTTCTTATTTCTTTTCGGAATACGCCGAACAATATGAAGTTCCAAAATCGAGAGAGGTAATTACAGCTGCAGTTTGGGCTATTTACGATCCGGCGGGTGAAAAAATTATTGAACGAAAAACAATGATCGACACGGTTTATTGGAACAGTTACGATGAAGAGGGCAAATATCTAAAGAAAACAAAATTACCACCGCGCCCAAGCGCTTTAAAAATAGCATCGCAATTATCGGGAGAGAATTATTCCAAACGGTTTTTTGCATCGTGGCAAAAAGTTAACCGCATGTATTCGGTTCCTCCACTACCCGATTTTTCGCAAGCTTCGGCCTTTGTAGATGAAGGAAAATGGGATTCAGCAATTGAAATTTGGAAACGATATGCACCGGACAAAAATGGAAAAATGGCAATTAATGCCCGTTATAATTTAGCACTTGCTTACGAAATGAAAGACGATATTCTAACTGCCTGGAAATGGCTGTCAGCAGCACAAGAACTTGCTCTTGAATACAAAAGCAAAGAGGATATAAAAATGATTTTACAATACAAAAAAATACTGGCTACGCGTAAAAGAGATATCGACAGATTAAACCAAAACTAAAAATGAAACAAGCTTTAAACCTCCTGTTTTTCATTTTAATTTTTGTTGCAATACAAGGTTGTAACACCCTTTATAATTCGCGAACAATAAAGTTGGAAGTTGCTGTTCCCGGCAAAATATCGTTGCCCACAAACTATAAAAAGATAGCAGTTAGATACAACAATTGTAACATAGATCAGAATACAGCTTTTACACACTACGTACAGGACGATGAAATGCTATTAGATTCTTCTAAAACTGATAGTTTGGCTTCTAAAGTATATTTCGATCTATTCGTTAAAAATATTAAAAAGCACAATTTTTTTGACTCTATTATAGAATTGGAACCAGCAAATTATACTGGAGTTGAACTTATAGATTCGTTGATAAAACCAATCGTTTTAGAATCCGACACTTTACTAATTAACGATAGACATATATCCGAAACAATTGTTTCCCTCTTTGCCATTTTTCTAAAGAGCAATCAGATTCAAGTTCCAAATTCAAATAAAAAGAAGTTAATCGACCCTGAATTCGGGTTATATTCTAAAAGTGAAATTCATAAAATTGCCGACTCAACAAATGCGGAGTTACTTTTATCTTTAGATTATTATAATTCGTTTGATGCAATAAGGTTTTCAAAGATTATCAATTTGGGAATTGAATCTGTTTTTCCAGCGGTTTTTTGGACTGTCTATGATTTACAAAATGAAAAATTAGAATTCTATGTAAACAAGATTGATACAATATTATGGGACACACCAGCTGTAAGTTTTAAGCACACAAAAAGGTTATTACCGCCCCGCAAAGAAGCTATTTTAAATGCTGCGGATGTTGCCGGAACAAGTTTTTCTGAATTTGTTTCTCCCCACTGGGTTGAAGTAGAACGTATGTATTATAGAACAGGGCAAGTGGATATAAAAAAAACAAATCAACTTATTATTGCGGGGAAATGGATGGAAGCTGCTGAAATTTGGAAAGCAAACGTAAACAACCCGAACAAATCTATTGCTGCAAAATGTATGTTTAACATGGGATTGGCTTGCGAGATGGAAGGAAAATATAAAGCAGCAATCGAATGGGTTGTTCAATCAATTTATTTGCTTGAACAAAAAAATGAAATCCATAATTACAATTGCCAAACTTACATCCGGATTTTAAGCCAACGTATGTTGGATATGAGAAATTTAGATATTCAATTAAACCCAAACAAATCGGAAGTAATACTCAAACCAAATAATTTTTACTCCAATTCCAACATAACAACCGACTTGGCTGGCAATTGAACCAAAACAATATTCTCATTCACCTCAACATCAGAAAAACTTTTCTCTGTAACGGTTTCCTTCTTTTCAAAGTCGTTGTAAGAATTAATTTTTTCGCCGGTTATAATACTCCCTTTTTTGAAATTCACCTCTTTCATTCCCCGCAAATCACAAGAAACTTCAAGGGTTTTATTGGGATCTAAATTTGTTATGGTTAAATGTACTTTTCCATTTGCATCTTTGGAAGCAGTAGCAGAAAGAGCTTCAACAGATTCCTCGCCCATGGTATACTTTTCTGAAGTAATAGCTGAAGGTAGCAAAGTTGCATCGTGATGAACTTTGTACATTTTAAATACATAAAATGATGGTGTACGAACCAGTTGATCGTCTTTGGTTAAAATCATGGCTTGCAAAACATTTACTGTTTGGGCAATGTTTGCCATTTTTACGCGACGGGCATATTTGTTAAACAGATCTAAATTTACCGATGCAACCAAAGCATCGCGCAATGTATTTTGCTGATACAAAAATCCGGGATTTGTTCCAGGCTCCACATCGTGCCAGTTTCCCCATTCATCAACAATTAATCCAACTCGGTTTTCCGGATCATATTTGTCCATAATTCGAATGTGTTTTTCAAGTAATTCATCCATGAATAATGTTTTTTTCATGGTTGTGAAATACTCGTTTTCATCGAATTGAGTAGCTGAACCTTTTCTTCCCCAGCTATGGCAAACTGTATAATAATGAAGCGAAACTCCTTGAAAACTTCTTCCCGGGTTTCCATTTTTCATCAATGTTTCCATCCAATTGTAGTCGCTACTATTTGGACCACCGGCAACTTTATAAAGCCGGTTATCTCCATAATTTTTTGAATATACAGAATAACGTCTCATTTCGTTGGTGTAATATTCAGCAGTCATATTTCCACCACAACCCCAGTTTTCATTTCCTAATCCCCAGTATTTAACTCCCCAGGGTTCTTCTTGGCCATTTGTTTTACGCAAATCAGTCATTGGACTTACATTACTCGAATTCAAGTATTCAACCCACTGCGACATTTCCTGAATTGTACCACTTCCAAGATTTCCACAAATAACAGGTTCGCATTCCAGCTGGTTACACAGCTCTAAAAATTCGTGGGTACCAAAGCTGTTGTTTTCGGTTACTCCTCCCCAATGTGTATTAATCATGGTTGGTCTTTCGCTTCTGTCTCCAATTCCATCCATCCAATGATATTCATCGGCAAAACAACCACCAGGCC
>JABMPI010000136.1 GCA_013203755.1 Bacteroidota bacterium | reverse complement strand
TCCGCAAATTGGAGCCTGGCAATGGGCGTTTGTAAACAATACTCCTTTGGAAGCGAGTTTGTCCATATTTGGGGTAATCGCGTTAGGGTGCCCGTTCATACAACCCAGCCAATCGTTTAGGTCGTCAACACAAATCATTAAAACATTGGGTGGCTGATTGTTTATTTCTTCTGCACTGCTATTGTGCACAATTAAAGTAAGTAGAACAAAAAACAGGATGTTTAAAATACTTTTCATCACATAAACATTTTATTCGATTTATTGAAAAGGGTATTTATTGATTTTTATCTTTTGATTCCATCGCAATCACTTTTTTAATCGCTGCAGGAATTTCATCTATCGCTTCCTGGAAAACTTCTTTACCATCAATCGCTTCAAACAATTTTGAACTGCCTGATTCTTTTCCTTTGTAGGTTTTTCCGTTCAAAGTCAGAATACCATCGGAAACCAGAGCGGCGCTGTTGTCATTGTTCCAAACCTGGATGGTTGCCGGTTTTGAGGCATTCATTTCGGCTTTTATTTTCCAGTTTCCAACTTCGAAAGTTTCATTACTGTTACTTTTAACCTGCTCAAAACTACCATCGGGTTTTACCTGAATAATGGCCAGGTAGCGCATTTGCGGAGTTTTTTCTTTTGAAACGCCTTTAAAATGCCATTGATTTTCAAACACGACGGTATCCCCTTCTTCATCAATTTTGTTTGTCCAGTTATCAACAGGAATTGAAAACTGATCGCTTACCTGAAAATCGATTTCAGCCGATGAAAAAAGGGAAACTTTGGCTTTTGCCTCCTCATTTTCTGCAACAATTGTTTTCATGACGGGATCAATTTTTAATCCGGTGTCGTTGTGCAGCAACCAGCTCCATTCGGCTGCATGGTCAGCTTCCAGTTCATCATAAATTACAATTATTGACGGGCGAAGCATAATATAATGTCGCCGAAAAGATTTCATTCCAAAATTGATATTTTCACCTTCATCGCTTCCTGAATAGGCATTGGAAGCATCGCCTGCTGCGTATGAAATTTGTTTCCCGTGCAGGAACCGAGGAATCCAACCATAAGCGCCAGAGTTAAAAGGCTGACCTTCACCATCAATTAAAATTCCGTTGTGCCCCTGTGTATGTTTGTACCAGCCCAAAAAGTGCGGGTCGCCCATGGCAGGACGATATCCTGAATTGTAGAAAAGTCGTTTTCCACCATAGGCAATATTGAATGTATTTTGGTCGGCATGGGTGTGCGCCAGAGAGCCAAACGGACTGCTGCGCAAGGACAACATCAAATCGGTTTCGGGATTTTGCAATGTAGTATGCATATACGCCACACCAACATCCGGAAATTTTGCAGCTTGGGGCAGGTCAAATTCTTTTACCGCTTCGGGAAGTTTCATTTTATATCCACGTTGAATTCTGTACCAGCGAAATTCATTGTCATCAGAAATATTCAATCCCAAACCTTTGGCAATTTCATTGGCATACCACAGTGCATAAGGATCGTTAAACATTCGGGCGGCGGCATCGGCATAGCCGGCATAGTTTATGGTTGGTGCCGGGTGTTTGTTTCCATCGTTGCAAAATCCATCAGCGACAGAATTTGGAGGAATGGCATAAATCAACCAGAGCGGATTGTTTTGATACCAGCCGGACCACATAAAGTCAACCCCTGTCATATCCTTTAAGTTAGTTGTAACATCATACGTGGTCAGCGTATTCATTCTAAAATATCCGGTTCCGTTAAACCAGGCACCATCTTTCTCCGCCATTTTTGGTGATTGTGCGATCCACATTTCATAAATATATTCAAGCCAAAGTTCGGCCTTAGGAGTTTCCCCGATAAAAGCAAGCGAAGTCTGAAACACACGGTGGAGAATGTGTTGCCAAACATGCATTGAAGAAGAGCGGCTTTCAACCCGACTGATCCAAAGTTTATAAAACTGGTCGGCACGCACTGTGGCAGGTTTTATAATGAAGTCTTTTTCGGATTTGGTGAGCAAGTCCCAAAAGGTATCTACACCAATTGCCATGCCTGTCATTATTCCCGCATCGCCGAAATCACTGTTATGCGACTGTCCGTTGGGATCCCATTTTGAAATCTCCAGCATCCATTTTTTTGCTGAACGAAAATATTTTTCATCGCCTGTTAAAATATAAGCCTGCGAAAGTGAATTTAGTACATTGTATATATTGGAACCTGATACTTTGCTTGCGAGGAGCGCAATTTTTTTGTTTTCGAAATCATTTTTTCCACTAAACTTTGGAAGCGCTGATTTTTCGGCAGGAGGAAGTTGGTTCAGGTATTTATCGGCTTCCTGAATTATCATTGCCGATTCTTTATAATCTTTTGCCCTCAGCCGAAGTTCACCCAAATCTGCTTTTTTAACCAAAACCCTTGGATGTGTTGATGGAATTGCTGACAGTATTGTTTTTATTTCCGGGGTTTCGAATTTTGGAGTAGAACGCGAGATGGTAAACGAATCGATTGCATTCCATTTCCCATCATTGACATTAAATTGCCAATACCACTTTCCCACGTCCAATGTTTTGTGCGGATTGAAAATGGCGTAGGGAATTTCCTCTTTTTCAATCAAATTTTTACTGAAATCTTTTGAGGATGAAATTCTAATACCATAAGTGGCCTTTTTCTTTGACGGCCATTGAAAGCTGGGAGAATTAAATTCAGGCTCCTCGCCGTGTGAAGGTGTGGTCCAAATTCTGTATTTCGGATAAATAACTTCAGCACTGATTTTTTCTTCCTTTTTTATTTCTGATGTTCTGAAAGACATCAATACGAATAAAGATGCGATAAAGAATAATAAATATTTCATGTTTTGTTCAATATTATCGAGTTAATTTTAACTGTAGTTTAATTAATCAATTAAGGCTTCGACTTCGCTCAGTCTAACAGTCACTCTGAGCGAAGTCGAAGGATTGATTCCCAATGAACCAATTCATTTTATAAATTTTTCAATCTGGCATTTTAATTTTGTTTTTAGTTCGTTAACCAAAGCTGATATTGCTGTTCCAGCTCCTTAACCTTTTCAGGATATTTCGCTGCCAGGTTGTTTTGCTCTCCCGGATCTTCTTCTAAATTCACCAAAAACAGTTTTTCGGAAAATGTATAATCGCGTTGAGATGTATCATACGGATTGCCCAGTAATTTCCACTTTCCTTTTCGGGCCACCCACATATCTTTAAATGCCCAGCAATAACCTTCTTTATGCAATGTCTCAACATCTTTATGATTGATGACCGGCACCAAACTTTTGCCATCCATATTTTTTGTATCCAATTCAATGTCGCACAGTTCGGCCAGGGTTGGCATCCAATCGGTATTTACAGCAAGCTGAGTGCGAACCTCTCCGGATGGGATCTTCCCCGGCCAGCAAATTGAGGCAGGTACACGAATGCCACCTTCGAACAAACACTGCTTGGCGCCGCGATATGGGCCGGCACTCCCCCCCCCCCAATGTGCGCGTTCTTCGGTTGAATGGCCATTGTCAGACTGAAAATTAACAATTGTATTTTCGGTCATGCCCATTTCGTCAATTTTTATAAGAAGCTGTCCAATCCGCTCATCCTGAGTAGAAAGAAATGCTGCATACAAATCGCGCGGATAAGCTACTCCCTTTTCCTTGTAATATTCAAGCCACTTTGGATCTCCCTGATACGGATAATGAGGCATGTTCATAGCGAAGTACATAAAAAAGGGCTGAGCGGTATTTTGCTCCAGAAACGCTGAAGCTTCTTTTACCATTAAATCGGGGAAAAATTCGCCATTGAAAAACACTTCTTCGCCGTTCCTGAAAAGATCGTGTCGGTTTGGCCCATTCCAAAAAAAGAAATGTGAATAGTTGTCGATGCAACCAACCAAGTGACCAAACGAATAATCGAAACCCTGCGCGTTTGGGCTCATATCGGGTTGATAACCTAAATGCCATTTACCAATATGAGCCGTTTTATATCCCGCATCCTTAAACATTTCGGCCATGGTATATTCCTTCCCGGGTAGTCCGCTTTTACTTTTCGGATCGGCCCCTGCATTTCCCGGACAAGATACTCGCTGAGGGGTTTTTCCGGTGAGTAAAGAAGCGCGCGACGGGGAGCAGATTGGCGAAGCATAAAATTTGGTAAACCGAACACCACTTTCTACTAAAGCATCCATATTTGGAGTAACTAAATCTGTGGCACCATAACTATTCAAATCAACTGAACCCTGGTCGTCGGTATAAATAATAATTACATTGGGTTTCTTTTGTGCATTTACAAGTCCACAAACAGCAATAGATAAAACAAATAGAGTACTTTTTATTAAGATTTTTAGTTTCATTTTATTTCAATTCTTTTTGTATTTTTTTCATTTCAACTGCATAACGTTCTCCCAGGAGAATGGCGCTTTCCAAATCAAAATGGGTACCATCTCTAACACTTGTTCCCTCTGAAGTTGCAACTCCTGTGTTTCTTGTAAATTCAGGCAATTGCAAAATCATTTCATTAAAGGCATGGCGCTTTTCATTTTCAAATAACTGGCCAGCAATAAACGGGAGGGTTGGATTATCAAACTCTTCCCGAATTGTATTGATAAGTATTTCCAATCGCCCCAAATACATATTTACTCTGACCGGGTCGCAATCTCCTTCTCCCTGATGCCAGATTACTCCTTTTAACTTTCCATATTTCAGTGCTTTATGAGTTTGTTTAATGGCTTCCTCGTACAATTCCGTTCCGGGTAACCACTGCACTATTTTTGTTCCCCCTTTTGCATTTACTACAAGGCCAATTTCATTATCGGGATGTTCTTCCAACATGGATCGTGCAAATGAATTAGCCGGACTTAATCGCTGCATTTTTATATCTTTTCGTACAGTAGAATACCTGTTAAGTGAATTTGTAGCTACAACCCAAGGCGTTGCAACTTCGCCTGTAAAAAGGTAGGCATGCTCGATGATCGTTTTATCCTCTTCTCTGATGGTAGCCCTGCCAGCCATATTGGATTGACCGATTACCAGATAAATGTCAAGCTTTTCAGGATTTTGCTTAGGAATGTTATCCATTTCAAATGCATCAACCTGAGCGCTCGCAAATTGTTGCATTTGAAACATTAGTAAAAACAGAATACAATTTTTAAACACTTTCATCAGGTAATATTTAATATTTAAATTAATTTACAATCGGAGTAATACACTTAACCTCTTACCTATTTAATTCCCAGACTTTAAAATTCCGGTATCTGAAATGGGTCCATTTCATTTGTCTGAATCCCATTTTTCCATCCTGCCAAACGGGTTGTTTTTTGCCGTCGTCGGTCCAGTCGATTATAATACGGTCATCAACAAACATCAAAATGTGTGCATCCTCTTTTATCAATGTCATTTTATGAATTGCCATCGATTTAATGGGGATTCCAGGTTCTCCAACCTGTACGGTTTCAAAGCCTTTGTTTTTGCGTAAATGAGCCACTTCCCGCGCACGGTTGTCTTTGCCGTTTGCGTAATATGAAATGTGATAATTGTTGAAATTTTTGCTTTTGGTGTATTGATTGAAAGTGCCATCCCGAGTTGGAAAAGAGGGGTCAAAAATACTTTCCCCGTTATTTCCTTTAGCCGAAAAGAAAATGATACACAATCCGGCGTCTGTTTCCAGGTTTTGCAATTCCCATTCGGCTACAAAACTTCCCGGAAAATCCTTTGGACACCAAAAAACGTGATGAAATTCTTCATCCGGTGAATACATCTCCATCCATCCGTCGTTGAATTCAGTTACACCGGGACCTTCCATTTTCCAGTCGGCCACATCATCTTTCGTTGCCAGCGAATTCTGGTAAAGCAAATCTCCTTTTTTAAAGCTACCGATTGAATTTTGTGCATTTATATTTTTAGTTGCCATGAATATTGACACAACCAGCAGAAAATGAATAATTTGTTTTTTCATTCTAAATTTCATTTATCTTTTTTCTGATAATATTATTTTTTTCAAACGAATTAAAGCTTCGATATAATAATAATCAGCATAAATTATTGGTATATCCACTTCGCCATTTTTAGGTTTATTTCCGGTTGAATGCAGTAAAATTGCATCATTTCGGTTGCCACTTAAGTATTCTAAAGAACTTAAAGCTCTCAGCATTTTTTCAGCTTCAACCCGATAAAATGCTTTTTCCTTTTTACTGGTTTGCAGTTCTGACAGTTCTAAAAATGCGGAAGCAACAATGGCGGCGGCTGAAGCATCGCGAACGGTATTTGGAATTTCGGGATCGTCAAAATCCCAGAATGGAACGTAATCTTCCGGTAAGCGTTTTAGGTAGGCTGCCGTTAATTCCCTTGCAGTTTGCAGGTATTTTTCATCGTCGGTTTCGCGGCAACACATGGTATATCCGTAAATTCCCCAGGCCTGGCCGCGCGCCCACAC
>JABMPI010000019.1 GCA_013203755.1 Bacteroidota bacterium | reverse complement strand
TACAATAACCGTTTGAGTCTCTTCCTGAATGGCCTGAATTACTTTTCCACCAGGTCCAATTATTGCACCAATCATATCCTTAGGAATAATAACGGTTTCAATACGTGGAACATTTGGTTTGTAATCTTCGCGTGGTTCAGGAATTACTTTTAACATTTCACCTAAAATGTGTAAACGTCCCTCTTTTGCTTGTTGAAGTGCTTGTGCTAAAACTTCATAAGGAAGTCCGTCAACTTTAATGTCCATTTGAGTTGCGGTAATTCCGTCAACTGTTCCGGTCACTTTAAAGTCCATGTCACCCAAGTGGTCTTCATCACCTAAAATGTCAGAAAGTACAGCAAATTTCTTTGCACCTTCATCGGTGATTAATCCCATTGCGATACCCGACACTGGTTTTTTAATTTTAATACCGGCATCCATCATTCCCATAGTTCCTGCACAAACAGTTGCCATAGACGACGAACCATTCGATTCAAGAATATCTGAAACAATTCTTAATACATAAGGGAAATCATCCGGAATCATATTTTTAAGTCCACGGAAAGCTAAATTACCGTGACCGATTTCACGACGACTGGTTCCACGAGGAGTTTTGGCATCTCCAACGCAAAATGGAGGGAAATTGTAATGTAAAAGGAATTTTTCTGTTCCCTGATAAGTAGCATTATCAATTTTTTTGATGTCCATTTTAGTACCCAAGGTAACCGAAGTTAATGATTGGGTTTCTCCACGTGTGAAAATGGCAGAACCATGTGATCCTGGCAAGTAACTGGTTTCTCCCCAAATTGGGCGAATTTCATTTGTTGCTCTTCCATCCAAACGAATTCCATCGTCAAGAATCATGCGGCGCATGGCTTCTTTTTCAACGTCGTGGTAATATTTTTTAATCAAGCCAACATGCAGGTTCATGTCAATTTCTTCATTCTCTGCATTTGCCTCTTTATAGGTTTCAATAAATTCGTCACGAATTAATTGAAAAGATTCAATTCTTTTGCTTTTGTTCGTAAGTTGTAGTTTTGCAACTTCGTAACAAGCAGCGTAAGTTTCAGCTTTTACTTTTTCGCGAAGTGCTTCGTCGTTTGTTTCGTGGTTGTATTCACGTTTTACCACTCCCAATTCAGCTGCTAATTCTTCCTGAACTTTGCAATGTTTTTTAATTTCTTCGTGAGCTACTTTAATAGCCTCCAACATTACCTCTTCAGAAATTTCTTTCATTTCGCCTTCAACCATCATAATGTTGTCGTACGAAGCACCAACCATTATTTCCATGTCGGCTTCTGCCATTTGAGAACGGGTTGGGTTAATAACGAATTCGCCATTAACACGAGCAACACGAACTTCAGAAATTGGTGTTTCGAAAGGAACATCAGAAACAGCGATAGCTGCCGAAGCTGCTAAACCTGCCAATGCATCTGGCATCTCTTCTTTGTTTGCCGAAATCAATGAAATCATCATTGCAGTTTCTGCATGAAAGTCAGCTGGGAAAAGTGGACGTAAAGCACGGTCGACTAATCTGGCTACTAAAATTTCGTCGTCAGACGGACGAGCCTCTCTTTTTAGGAAACCTCCAGGGAAACGACCTGTTGCAGAAAATTTCTCGCGGTAGTCTACCGATAAAGGCATAAAATCCACATCCTCTCTAGCATCCTGAGCGGATACTACTGTAGCCAATAACATGGTGTCACCCATACGTACTACAACCGCTCCATCAGCCTGTTTTGCTAATTTTCCGGTTTCAATGGTAATAGTCCTGCCGTCGGCAAGTTCAATTGTTTTAATTGTTGCGTTTACCATAATTTTTCTAATAAATCAATAAATTTTAAATAATTACAATGGGTGGTGAGGCTTTGCAATTTACAAAAAAAAGAAAGGCAATACAATGCATTGCCTTTCAGATATCTTACTTACGTAATTTCAATTCTTTAATTATCGAACGATAACGTTCAATGTCTTTCCTTTTTAAGTAGTCGAGTAAATTACGACGTTTACCTACTAATAAAATTAACGAACGACGTGTACTGTGGTCTTTTTTATTTGCTTTTAGGTGTTCTGTTAGATGGTTAATTCTAAATGTGAACAATGCAATCTGACCTTCTGCACTTCCTGTGTCTTTTTCGCTTTTACCATGTGCGGCAAAAAGCTCAACTTTTTTTTCTCCTGTTAAATACATTTTAAAAGAACTTTATTTGTTATACAATCTTTAAACCGCAGCATCGCTTTCAATAACAACGGCTTAAAATTAATTGGGCGCAAAAATAGGTAAAAGTTTTTGAATTACAAGACTTTGCGTTAGTTTTTGCTTACTGTAAATTCAATGTAAAATACTTCTTAAATCCCACTAAAATCAACTCCTTCGAATAGTATTGATGGAGTTAACCACGATGAGCTTTCGTTTACATCGTTTCCAATTTCACCAATGTTCGACCAAAGTTCTTTCATATTCCCGGTAATATTCATTTCAGAAACAGGTTGAGATAACTTTCCATCTTCAATTAGAAAACCTTCAATTCCGTAAGAAAAATCTCCGGTGGTTCCGTTGCAGTTTCCTCCATTAAATCCGGTTACAAAAATTCCCTTTTTTACCGCTGCAATAAGCCCTTCCAATTCTTTATTTCCGGTCTCGAAAACCAGGTTGGTTGTCCCTCCGCTGGTAGGATCCATTTCTAGTTTTTTTCCGTAGTAAGTATCAATGTAGTACGTTTTCAATACTCCCTTTTCAAAAACAGGACGCTTTTTCGTAGCCAGACCTTCACCGTCGAAAAGACGCGAACCTCTTCCTGAAACAATAAACGGATCGTCGGTAATTGTTAGTTTATCTGAAGCTACTTTTGCTTCCAATTTATCTATTAAAAAGGAATTTTTTTGCTGAATGGCTGAGCCATTTAAAGCACTCAGTAGTGGGCTCAAAATACGCCCAATCTGTTTGTTCTCTACAAGCATGGGCATTTTGCCCGATGCAATTTTTTCCTGACCAATTTTATCCAAAGCACGTTTTAGAGCTATTCTGCTAATGTCTTCTTTTTTAAGTTGATCGAAGAAAATGGCACTTTCGTTCCAGCTTGATTCTGGTCGGGCATCGCCACCTTTAACCGAAACAGATGAATAAATTCCGTAATGAGAGCTTGATGTGTCGCCTTCAAAACCATTGCTGGTTACCATTACTCTTTCACTTAGTCCATCGTAATAACTTGCTGAAACAGAAATTAGGCGATCGTCGGTTCCGAGAATCTCTTTTTCTGTTTTAAAAGCCAGATCTATTTTTGCTTGCGGATCAATGT
>JABMPI010000018.1 GCA_013203755.1 Bacteroidota bacterium | reverse complement strand
GGCTTTTTCAAAATTACCCGATTTTGGTCTTGATTCTTTGGAGCTTCCCCAGTTTTTATTTGGAGTGCTTCCCATTTCAAAAACCAATTCAGAGCCATTCATTATATCATCGTGCATAAAATACGATTTGTTATAAGTTTCCCCGTTTAGAGTGACCGACTGAATGTATTTGTTTTCATTAGAAACGTTGTTCGTACAGATTGTAAACTGTTTCCCATTTTCAAGGTTGATGGTTACTTTTTTGAAAAGCGGGCTACCAATAATATAAGTTGGATCTCCCGGACAAACGGGGTAAAATCCCATGGAACTTAGAATATACCACGCCGACATTTGCCCGCAGTCTTCGTTGCCACTTAATCCGTTGGGTTGGTCGTTGTACATCGTCTCTAAAATTTGGCGAACCATCGACTGAGTTTTCCATGGTGCTCCAGCATAATTATAAAGATAAGCCATATGGTGGCTCGGCTCATTTCCGTGTGCATACTGACCAATTAAACCTGTGGCATCAATTGCCTCTTCATCGTGTTTTGATTCTACTGTGAAAAGCGCATTCACCCATGTAATAAATTTCTCGTCGCCACCAATTAAATCAATTAATCCATTTATATCGTGTGGTGCAAACAAACTGTATTGGTAGGAATTTCCTTCTACAAAATGATCACTTCCTTCTGTTGGGTCGAATGGAGAAATCCACGAGCCATCAATATTTTTTGGGCGCATAAAACCGGTTGAGGGGTCGAACAGATTTTGATAAAACCGTGCACGTTGTTGAAAATCCTGAAAGTCAGTTTCTTTATTCAAATGCTTCGCCATTTGTGCAACACTCCAATCGTTATAACTGTATTCCATAACCATGGAAACCGAACCTCCAGTTTTATCTGCCGGAATATATCCCAGGTCTTTGTGGTAGCCAATATTTTCAACCCGTTTTTTCATGGCTTCAAAAGCTAACTCATGATCAAAATCGCGAATGCCTTTTACATAAGCATCTAAAATTGCGGAGTGGGTGTGGTAACCAATCATTACACCCGTGTAGTTTCCTGCCAATTCCCATTGTGGTAACCTTCCTCCAATTTTATACATTTCAAGAAAGGTTTTAATATAATCTGAATATCGTTTCTGATCGATGATTGTGTACAATGGCATGGCAGCCCGAAATGTATCCCAAAGCGAAAAAACGGTGTAGTTTGTAAATCCGTTGGCGGTGTGGACTTTATTGTCAACTGCGCGGTATTTTCTGTCCACATCCATAAATTCGTTGGGTGCAATGGCTGTGTGGTACAATCCGCTATAGAAGATCCGACGTTCTCTTTCTGTTCCACCTTCTACTTCAATTTTAGATAGGAACTCGTTCCATTCCTCTTTTGCATCAGCTACAATTTCTTCAAAATTCCAGTCAGTATTTTCTGCTTCGAGGTTCTTTTTTGCTCCTTCAATACTAACAGCTGAAATACCTATTTTTACAAGAATCTGTTCGTCGTTTTTAGTATTGTAGTGTACGAAAGCGCGGATGTTTTTTCCTTCAGCTTTATTAATCCCTTCAACTAAAGTATCGTTTAAAGCAATTCCATACGATGAAAATGGTTTTGAAAACTTTGCATAGAAATAGACAAATTGCTGTTGTGCCCAGCGTCTCGATTTTCGTAAACCTTGAATTTCAGTATCGCTAATTATTTCAATGTTGGATTCCAGAACATGATCCCGGTTTTTCAAATCAATAATAATATTTGAATTGTCTGATTCAGGGAAAGTGTAACGATGCAGACCTGTACGTTTGGTTGCTGTTAATTCAGCTTTAATGTTGTAATCATCCAAAAGTACACTGTAATACCCTGTTGAAGCTGTCTCATTTTTATGTTGAAATGCTGAACGATATCCGGTTTTTGAGTCGGTTTCATCGCCGGGAAGGATTTGCAGTTCTCCAGTGGTTGGCATTAACAGTACGTCGCAATATTCCGGTGCACCGGTTCCACTGAGGTGGGTCTGGCTAAATCCCATTATTGTACTGTCGGAATAGTGATAACCCGACGAACCGTCCCAGTTTTCCCAACGGGTATCGGGACTTATTTGCACCATTCCAAAAGGAACTGTTGCACCAGGGAATGTATGACCGTGGCCGCCGGTTCCTATAAACGGATCGACGAATTTTGTGTAATCCTGTTTTGTTGTTTGTAGAGAACAAGCTGACAGGGAAAAGATTAGTAACAGTAATATCAGTTGGAAATTCAATTTGTCTGGTTTCATTTTTTATGTTTTTCGTTGGTTTCCGAATTCAATTCATAAACCTTATTTCTGATTTCGTTAAGAGTTCCGATAACTATATAATATTCGTATTCATAGACACAGTTTTTATACAATATTTCTTTCTTAATTGGTGCAATGTATGACGTTGAACCATCTTTAGATTCTTTTCTGGGAGACACCGACATACCTGCCAGAAAATGGTCGCAGCGTGGGTTGTAAACTCCCAATCCCCAATTGTTTTCATCGACAAAAGCCATCCAGTGTTCTGGGATATTCTTATATATTCCCCAGAATCCGCTGGCGAGGTTAATCACTTCTGGATTGGTTAATGAATCATTGGAAAATGGTTTATCACCGATGTATGTATAAAGATTTTTTAATGCTGAAATTGGATAAACTGCAGGAAGTTCCTGGTCGCATAGAATACTGTCGCCATAAATTTCATCAGTGCGAAAACAAGTTAAGCGATTTCGCACTTTTAGTACTGAACCGGTTAATGTCGTCCACTGTTCCATTGTAGCTTCCGCAGGTTGGTTATTCATATCCCATTGCATTGGGATACATTTTATATACATACTATTTTCGCTTTGATTGAAATCCAGAATTTCTGCCCGGTTGCGAAATGCATCTCCAACCTGAATGGGATTCCAACTCCATGGTGACCAAGCAGGAGATTGCCCGTCAGCTTTGCGATCCAGACTTCTTCCTGCATAATACGACTGCTGAATATATCGTCCTTCGTCGGCAATATTTACCACATTGCGTTTTGTGCCGGACAGTGAAAGCCAGCAAATTGCACCACCCCGAGTTAGATCGAGTTTGAGAGTCAAAATGCCGTTATCAATAGCAGGTTCATTATTTTTCTTCCTGTTATTAGCTGTTTCACTCTGGTTCGTGAAAGCTGTAATTATTAAGACTGACAGGATGAATATCAGTTTCCACGGTTTTTTCATTGCATAGTTGCTATAAAATTTATAATATCTATTCTTAGAGCCTAATGTAAAGTTAATGGTCACTTCATAACGTCATGCTGGATTTATTTCAGCATCTCAATTTCAAACAACAGATTCCGAAATAAATTCGGAATGACGAATCCGAAACTTGCTAGCCGACTTGACACTAATGTAATCTTACAAAAGGTTTTCTCTAACAAATTCAACAGCCTTCGCAGCTTCAAAATCCAAATCAGCCCCGGGCATTAACTCCCTCCAAACGCCAATGTCGCGGCCAACTTTTCCTCCGGGATTTACAAACGGTTCCATAACCAATGAGCCGTTGTAACCTATTTTGTCGAGTGCAATTTTTATCTCTCCCCACGGCATTCTTCCCAAACCGGGTGGTTTCCGGTTTGTTTCGCCAATATGCATCGATTTAAGATGTGTGCCTGCCTTTATTATGGCATCTCCAATTGAGTCTTCTTCAATGTTCATGTGAAAGGTATCTAACAGTATTCCACAATATGGATTGTCGATTTCTTCAACATAATTTACGGCTTCTTCGCAAGTATTTAAAAGGAATTGTTCGAAGCGGTTTATTACTTCCACATTAAGAATTACTTGTTTGTCTTCGGCAACTTTAACCAATTCTTTCATGCTTTTAATGCTTTGCTGCAGGTAAATACTTTTATCTGTTGCTCCTTTGGGAAGCGTGGAAGGCCAGCAGCTGTGTACTGTTCCACCAATCATTTCTCCATTCATTTCGTTCACTGCTGAAATCATATTTTTCATGAATCCGATGCCGGCATGTCGAATGTTTTCATTGGTAGAAGATACATCGTTTACAGGTGTTAGTCCAATGCCATATGAAAGTTTAATCTGATGTTTTTCAGCTTCATCTTTTAATCGTTTCCGTTCTTCGGTTGACATGTTTACCAAAGTGCCTCCATTTATCTCTAACTGGTCGAAACCCAATTTTTTTACTTTTGAAACAAAAGGTAAAAAATTAACATCCCATTCAGTTGCCCAGTACGCGTAATAGATTCCTATTTTTCTCATGATGAAATAATTACGTTATTATAATCTATTTCTCCTGTTGATTTAAAAATTTGATAAGTGTCTCCGGATCATCTGTTTGGATACCATCGGTTCCCCATTCCAATATTTTTGACCATTCTTCTTTCGATCCCTTTTTTTCATCCACAATAACTTTTGTATTAAACAAATGTGCAGTTTTAACAAAATTTTTGCTTAAAGCCCCCATGTCAGTAGCCAACATACCAGGATGAACCAATTCTACTATCCTTGCAATATTCTTCTCTTCTCCGGGGTCTGGTATGGGAAGGCATTCCTTACATAATTGTTTTACTTCTTTTATTAAATCAATATAGGAAGCCGGAATGTACCAGATTACATCGCGCTCCATGTTGTATTTTTTTAAGAGGCTCACCAATTCCTCAATGTGAGGCTCTTTCAAATCGAGGTAAATACCGATTTTACCCTGGCACAATTGCAAGATCTCCTCAACGGTTGGAATCCGGGTATTCTCCCATTCCTGACCAACTCGTTCACCAATATTCATCGCTTTGAGTTCAGCCAGAGTAAATTCATTTACTTTTCCTGTTATGCCGTTTACATAAGCATCAACTGTTGAATTATGAACACTTACAAGTTTTTCATCTTTCGTTTTTCGTACATCAATTTCAACAAAATCGCAACCCAAATCTATAGCTTTTTGGAAAGCCGGTATAGTGTTTTCCGGAATACCAATATGAGCACCACGGTGGGCAACTACATAAGTATTGCCATTTCTGGGTTTTGGTAATTCATTGTTCTTTTGCTGAGCCACACTTGTGAATAGACTGAAAACCAAAAGCACTAAAACTAATGTACTCAAACCAAATAGCTTTTCGGTTTTTATACTTGTTCGTTTTATCCCCACCTTCATTAAAAAACTTTGTAGTAACCTGTTACAACGCATTTT
>JABMPI010000135.1 GCA_013203755.1 Bacteroidota bacterium | reverse complement strand
CTACCCATACACTCAGCGTTACCTGCAAGTGCTTACGTTCCAGTTTTAATTGATGGTTCGTGCATACTGGCCGTAATAACATTTTTTTCTTCCCTCGCTTTTTTAAAAGGTAAATATTGGAAGATGTGTTTAATAACATCAACCGTCCATCCGTTCCCTAACATTCTGTATCGTTGTGTATCGCTTACGTGCTTTGTATAGTTATCTTCAACCGTTTGCAGTCTTTCACATTCTAAAGGTGTTAAACGTCTTATCATACCACATCTTACAAGTTGCTTATTTAATTGTCCATTTGTTCCGTGTTCAAATCCGTGAAGGCAAGGGCTTTTTTCTAAAATTTCAACTACATTAGTTTGCCCAGTATCAAGGCAATAAGTTTTTCCATCTTCTCTACTCAATGGTCCAGTTCCACCTTTACCACTTTTTGAACTTCTTGGCATTGTATTATGACATACTATATAATTATCTTTTTGAACACTTGTTAAGCAGTTTGTTTTACCGTCATATCTTGGTTCTAATTGTTGTTCGGTATGTAATCCACTTTTTCTGCTTTTAGGATTTTCAGGGTTTCGCCCTCTACTAGCTACAATGTATTGATTATCTCTTCCTTGCTTATAACATCCAGCTGCTAAACAAAGTGCTTTATCAGCAGTAGTAAAACATCTTTCGCCATTATTAGACCTCTTTATTCTGTTTATCATTTTATCGCTAATAAAATACTTTTTATCAACTTCATCTTCAAGTATATCTTTTAGTAAAATTTCTTTGTCTTTTGGTTGCTCAATGGAGCTTTCTAAAAACCCAAACAATCCAACAGGTTTTAAGCCTATATTAGTCCAATATAATCTTCTGCGATTTTGAGCAGAAACTAAAGCACTATTTATTTCAATTGGGTTTACACCTATTGCTTTACTCAATATCTTTCCCCATTTTTCGCCCATCATTACATTTTCAAGTAAAAAGTATTTTGGCTTGACCTCATTTAGTAATCTCATAAATTCCCAAAACAAATAGCTCTGGCCTTCAAATTCGTAACCTTCGGTTTTTAATTCCAAATAGTGTTCTAAAGTCAATATTTCAGTTTCACATTTTGTACTCATTCCTTTTCGTTTTCCAGCAAAAGAGAAACTTTGGCAAGGTGATCCGCCAATCAATAAATCAATCTTTTGTAGTTTGTGTCCATCTACTTCTGTAACGCTTCCTAATTGTATCGTATTAGGGTAATTTGCCATTGTTACAGTTATTGCGTGCTTATCAATTTCACTTGCGTAATAATTAGATACTTTTATTCCGCTTCTTTCAAGAGCTTGTTGACCACAAGACATTCCATCAAATAGAGAAAGCACGTTAATTCCTTGGCTTCCTTCGCCAGCCATTTGCCCTCGCTCAAAAATGTTATTACTATGTTCGTGCATAATTCAAAGTTTTGTTTTTTAATTCCGCAATACAGATGTACAACAATGTATATAACCCATTGCCGAAAAAGGCAACGTGCCATATACAAGTACGTTACCTGCAAGTGCTAATTCCGTGCTTAATTCGAAGGTTTGTTTGTGTTTGCCCATAAATAACAATTTTTTTGCCAACGCTTTTTTTTAGATACTTATGCAAAAAGTGTTAATCCTTTTTTCTCAATCAAAGCCTTACTAAATCCGTATTCTTCAATATCATTATTAGACTGTATAACTTCTTCTTCCCATTCTTTAGCTTGCTTGTAAAAGTCTTTTTTTATCTCAAACCCAAAACCTTTTCTTTTCTTATTGCTACAAGCTATTAATGTACTTCCTGAACCACAACAAGGGTCAATTACTATATCGCCTTCATCTGTAAATATTTCTATTAATTTTTCAATAAGTTTCACAGGTTTTTGAGTTGGGTGTATTTTTCTAATCAAAGGACTGCTTATATCGTCTCTTTCCCAATCAATACAATTCATTATCATTTTACCTTTATTATTAAATTTTGGTAATTTGTCTCTGTAAAACAATAAACCATATTCACAATTTCCAACAACACGCATATTTGCTTTTAATACTTGTGCGCTAAAGTTTTTTCTAAAGACTAAATTTATGTAATTATTTAAACCGTGTTTTTTTGCTAATTGTATTAAATCAAATTGCTGGTCAAATGCACAAAACATAATCATACAAGGTGCTTGTGCTCTTTCTTTTGGTTCTTTCTTTAGCATTTTACTGCAAAAGTGCATAAACTCTGCTGGTCTGAAATCTTTGTCCGTATCAAAAAATTCTTTTCCAGCAAGTTCGCTTTCACCGTTTTTATTATCACCGCCTTTATACCAACTTGGGTTTGACCCATATGCGTTTATTCCAATGTTATAAGGTATGTCTGCGATAATTAATTGAGCTTTATGAAGATTATATCTTTTAAAGTTTTGAAAATGGTCATTGTAAATCATAGTTTATACTTTTGCTTCCGTAATAATTAAACATAATTCATCTTTTTAAATCCGTACTGCACACAACACCGTATATAATGCATTGCGAAAAGCAACGCACCATATACAAGTACGTTAGCAACAATTAGCCAACGCACACTACTCCAGTATTTTTAAACGGCCTATATTCCTTTGCCTTTTCAATTGCTTTTCTTGCAGACTTCAATGTCCTGAACTGCTTCGCATTTTCTTCGTCAAGTGTTCGGCCTGGATCTCCTTCCCATGTTGCCAAATAAACTCCTTTTTCTAATTCTACTATAAATGCCATCGCTCTAAAATTTGCTAACATCAGGTATAGAAAATAATTTTACTTGCTCTCGTAATTGGTCTATTGCATCTTTCAATATAAACCTGTTAGCACAATCATTCATATCTCTATGAACTCTTTCAAGTTGGTTTATCACTATTTCAATCTTTTGTATATTCATCTTGTTTAGTTTTTCAAATTCGTAAAATTACTTTCCATACCCACACCGTTGTGCTGACTAAATACCTAGACTCATACCCCTTACGCTAGACCACCTTT
>JABMPI010000134.1 GCA_013203755.1 Bacteroidota bacterium | reverse complement strand
TTCTTTTTATCCACACCTTCATTAAAAAACTTTGTAGTAACCTGTTACAACGCAGTTTTTTGCTTTGTTGTGAATAAAAATAACTATGCCTAATTTCCCGAAAAGCTATCTGCATTGAGTATAATTTAGGGTAAACTACTCATCAAAACTGAGCAACAAGTTAACATTTTATGATTAATAATTCATTTAAACACTAGATTTAGTGAATGGATATTCTGTTTGTTTTTAAACTTGAATGCAACAAAAAAATAAATGAAATAAAAATATTATTTTTTTGAATTGGCTTCGAAAAACAAAATTATTTTACCCTTAAAACTAAGTTGAACTGCACAAATCATAACATGTAAGATGTTCATTTACAGAAATAAAGCGTTTGCATGGATTTTTAAGTTGTTGGTTGATAAAACCAAATTTAAAGTAACAACTACATAATTTATTAGTCTGTATAAGTGAAAACAATTTAAAGAAAACAGTCATGAAAGCAAAAAACTGGGTTATAACAGCCCTGGCATTTTTTATTGTATCGCTTGCAAATGCCACCGACACCCCTAAAATGAATGTGGTTTCTCTGGGAACACAAAAAGCTCTGGTTTCTTTTAAGTCTCCAACTGCTGCTCCGTTAGAAATAACTATTACAAATAATAGCGGGGAGATTGTGTATTACAAAAAATCGGAGGCTAAACTGAATGAATATCGTAAAATATTCGATTTCTCCGAGCTAGGAAATGGAAATTTTAATGTTTGTCTGGATTATGGACTTTACAGTATCAACCGTGATTTACAAGTCTCAAAAAAGAAAATTATTGTAGGTCTCGCTGAAAAACTATTTGAACCCTATTTTTTCATAAAAAATGGAAGGATTAACATGTCTTTTCTTAATGTTGCTCAAAAAAATGTACACATGGAAGTTTACAAAAATGGGGAATATATTTCTAGTACAAGCCTGGGAAAAGACATGTCTCTCCAAAAAAGCATTGACCTATCGAAATCGGGTAAAGGCAACTACGAAATAGTTATTTCTGATTTATTTAAAAACCACAGGTTTTTTGTTCAATTATAGATTTGGAAATCTCTCTGTTTAAAAGGCTTCTATTCCAGAAGCCTTTTTTTATAACTTGAAAAAAATAATATCCGGTTAAAAACTCCTACTTATAAATATACCTCAAAAAAATGTCTCAATCATTTGAGATTACAACGAGGTGATTATCAGGCTAAAGCCAACGATTTATTAAAAGAGAATCCTTTTAAAGTGAGCACATTAAATTAGTTAGTTTTAGTATAAAGAAGGCTTCGCAGCCGCAAAGCTTTCTTATTATGTAAATTAATAAAAAATTTAGGCTCAAATTTGTATCTTAGCGAATTGGAAATTCTAAGCTAAAAATTTCAACCCAAATTAAACTATTGATTCTCTTCCAAGTCCAAAACAATTGTAAAACCATATAGTATAATAGAGTCGTGCATATAAAAATAGAAAATTTAAATAAAGTTTACCGTGGAGGCAGTTATGCCATAAAGAACTTGAATCTTGATATACCGAATGGTATGTTTGGATTATTAGGACCCAACGGAGCAGGAAAATCTACCTTAATGCGAATATTAGTAACACTTATGAAACCAAGCAGTGGCAGGGTTTTAGTAAATGATATGGATTTAGCAAAAAACAGAAGGGAGATTCGCTCTATGCTAGGCTACCTACCTCAGGATTTTAGTTTCTTCTCAAAATTAAAAACCTACGAATTTTTAGATTATGCTGCTCGTTTAGCTGGAATGAAGAACTCCACTGCACGACGATCGGCAGTTGAACAAATGCTTGAGGAAGTAGGTTTATTTGAAGCCCGTGACCGAAATGCGAATAAACTTTCGGGAGGTATGAAACGAAGACTCGGAATTGCTCAGGCTTTAATAAACGATCCGAAAATTATAATTGTTGACGAACCGACTACTGGTCTCGACCCCGAAGAACGAATTCGCTTTCGGAATTTACTTTCTACTATTAGTACCCGCGACGTAATTATTATCCTGTCAACACACATTGTTGGAGACATTTCAAGCACATGCGATAATATGGCATTGCTAAATGCAGGCAACCTTGCTTTTGCAGGTTCACCCCAAGATCTGGTTAAAGAGGCAGAAGGACATGTTTGGCAGATTCAGGCAACTGAAAAAGAATACCTGGAAATTAATGAAAAATTTCCTGTAATATCCACCATCCCAATCGATGGAGGTTGGGAAGTGCAAGTAGTAGCCAACGAAATAAACGGGTACTATGGAGAACCAATTGCTCCAAACCTCGAACATGCCTATGTGCATTTTATGGAGAATAATTTAAATCAGTGGACAAAAGTTTAATTCAAAAATAAGGCTAAAATGATTTCATTACACAACATACTTTCCATTGCCAAATACGAGCGTAAAACACTATTCCGCAGTTGGTTTTTTAGAATTTTCTCTGTTCTGTCTCTTCTGGTTTTATTCGGGATGAATTTCGGGATGGTAATTGAAGGTGGCGGAAGCGACGGCTGGGCAATTAGAAGTATTCCCAGTGCAATTCCCTACTTTAACTTATTAATTTTAAATGTTGCTCAAGCCATTATTGCTGTTTTCCTTGCATCAGACTTTTTAAAGCGCGACAAAAAACTGGATACCACAGAAGTAATTTACATGCGTTCCATGACCAACGGAGAATATGTAATTGGTAAAACCTGGGGTAACATTCAGGTATTTATGACATTAAATATTGCAGTTGTAATTATGGCACTAATATTTAATGCGCTGGCACAAGGAACTTCAATAGATTGGATTTCGTACGGTATTTATTTGGTTCTAATTAGCATTCCAACCCTGGTTTTTATAATGGGTCTTTCATTTTTACTAATGAGCGTTCTCCGAAATCAAGCCATAACTTTTGTCCTAATTCTTGGCTACATTGGAATTACACTGTTTCTACTTCAAGCCAAATTCTATTACATTTTCGATTACATGGCGTTTAACATCCCCATGCTAAGTTCCGACATAGTTGGTTTTGGAAATCTTGCGGTTATTTTAGTTCACCGTGGAATATATATGAGCCTTGGACTTGGATTTATTTTCCTCACAATATTTTTATTAAAAAGGTTACCGCAATCAGAAGGAATGACCTTTTTCTCACTCGTTTTCAGTATAATTTTTATTGTTGGAGGTGGATATTTAGGTTTCACACACATCAATAAATTTAAACAGATTGAAAATTTTAGAGTTGAGGCTGTAGAATTGAATAACAAATATGTAAAGGAAGCACTTCCAATAACACTCGATCAGTCCATTTCTTTAGATCATAAGGGAGAATCAATTGAAGTAACTTCTTCTCTTACAATGCAAAACAATACAAATGCAATCCTAAAAAAATTGATATTTAGTTTAAACGACGGATTAGTAATTTCAGAGTTAAAATTAAATGGAAATTCAGTTACATTTTTACGCGAAAAACATTTAGTAGTTGTTTCCGATAATATAGAATTTCAACCGGAAGAAAAATTCGATGTTGAGTTTTCCTATTCAGGAATAATAAATGAAGCGTTGTGTTATTTAGACATTGAGGAAGAAATAATGCAGGAGAAATATGGAAAGTTTGTTATTAATGTAGACAAACGCTTTGCTTTTATAACTCCTGAATATGTCTTGCTTTCACCCGAATCCAACTGGTATCCCAAAAGCGGTGTAACGTATAGTTCAAAGGATGTGAGCTGGCACCAACCACAGTTTATCAACTTTAATCTTCAGGTTAAAACTACTTCAGGATTAAAAGCTATTTCGCAAGGTAAAATCAACGAAATTGCAGCAGGTGAATTCAAATTCGAAAACGATAATCCGCTAACTCAAATAACTCTGGCAATTGGTAATTATGAACAAAAAATTGTGGAAGGCGATAGTCTGAAAATGGAAATGGGTCTCTGGTATCTTAAAGGTCACGACTATTTCTCTGAACTTTTCCCAGAATCAAAAGATACTATTCCGGCGATTATAGCTGAGCGTTTCGACGATTTTGTCAGAACCTATAATATGGAATATAATTTTAAACGACTTGCATTGGTTGAGGTTCCTGCACAATTTAAATCGTTTGAAAGAATGTGGACCTCCAATCAGGAAATGGTACAACCAGAACAGATTTTTATTCCTGAAAAAGCCTTTTTAATTCGCGAAGCCGATTTTAAAAATCAGATGAAACGTAGTGGCCGATATGGTCATGGCGACGATGGTGACCAGACACCAAAAGATAAAGAATTAAGAGTATTGGGTGAATTTCTAAGAACTTTTACAACAGAACAAAATAGTGATAGAAATTGGACCCGTGGAAATATGGAAACTACACAAATACAAAATCCATATTTTATATTTCCATTACTCTATAATTTTCAAAATAACATTCAGTCAGACAGGTGGCCCATTACCAATCGCGTTTTCGAGGCTTATCTAAAAAATCAATCATCCGATATGCGTTCAGTTTTTATGAGCAACATGGGCGGTGGAGAGAATGAAGACGTTACTGCTAATATTGCACTTCAAGACTATACATTTGAAGAGATTTTAGCAGACACTGAACAAAAACAGATTATAGATAATGTTATTAAATTGAAAGGTGATGTTCTGTTCTCAATGATACAATATAAAGCCGGAGAAGAGGAGTTTAAAGATTTTCTTACCCAGGTTTTAACTGAAAACAGATTTAAAAATATTTCGTTTGAAGAATTTGATGCAAAAATTAAAGATGAATTTGAGATCGAATTGATTCCGATAATGGATGACTGGTTTAAAGCCAAAGCTCTTCCTGGATACTTAATATCGCCCATAAAGGCTGTAAAAGTAAAATCGGGCAATGCAATGAAAACAATGATAACCGTGAAAATCACCAATTTTTCTGACGTTGAAGGGCTGGTAAAACTTTCATTCCGAATTGGCGGCCGTGGTGGTCCAGGCGGTGGCCGTGGTGGTGGTCCCGGAGGAGGCGACATGATTAATAAGCTGATTTATCTTGAACCCAATCAGACGAAAGACATGAGTTACCTTCTAAACGCCGACCCGCGAATGGTAATATTAAATACAATGACCTCTAAAAACATTCCGCAAACTATGATGGAATTTTTCAGAGAAATTGAAGAAGATCCAAAAGCAAGACCGGTTGAAAAAGAAGTAATATCTGAAATACCTGTACAAAATAGTCTTGCAAACGAAATTATTGTAGACAACGAAGATTCAGAATTTGAAGTTACAACCACAGACAACACCAGTTTGCTTGAAAGGCTGATTGTAAAAGAAGAAGAAAGTAAAAGCAGATATGTAGGAATTAACTGGTGGCGTCCACCTTCCAATTGGACAGCAACAACAAACGCCGATTTTTATGGTGAATATGTACGTTCTGCCTATTACATTAAATCTGGCGATGGAAATTTAAAGGCTACCTGGAACGTTCCGGTAAAAAAGGCAGGATATTATGATGTCTATTTCCATTACTACAAAATGCGTAGTCGTAGCCGCGACAGAAAAGAGGATAGCGGAGAATACAATTTCACCATTTATGGAGAAGATGGACCGGAGGCAGCTGCATTAGCAGCTCAAAATGCTGAAGAAGGATGGAATAATATAGGCTCTTACTATTTCTCTACCGACACCGCAAAAATTGAACTTTCAAATAAATCTGAGTTAAAATACATTTTTGCCGATGCAGTAAAAATTGTAGCACAATAAAACAACTAATGCAAGTATAATGAAAACACTAAAATTAAATTTAATCCACAAATCAGTAATCCTGGCATTGCTAATTCTTTTTGGAATAGCAGAGGGCAATGCACAAGAAGCCATTACCCTCGGCAAAGCACTTACTATTGCTGAAACAGGAAGCCCGGATCTGCAACTTTCAAGATTAAACCTCGAACGGTTTCAAAAAAATCTGGAAGCTCAAAGGGCAGCAATGAAATCTCGTTTTTCTCTCGATGTTGCACCCTTAAGTTACAGTAACAACAGAAGGTTCGACTCCAGAGTTTCTGAATGGTACACCAACGAAAATTTGGAAACTAGTGCACGATTTCTGGTATCGCAACCCATTGCATTTAGCGATGGTACTATTTCTTTATCCAACGAGTTTGGATGGCAAAGTAGCAATTCCAGTTCCAACAATCTCGAAAGCCAGGTATTTTTCAATAACCTTTATTTGAACTTAAATCAACCTCTTTTTACCTATAACCGCATAAAATTGCAATTAAAAGACTTGGAATTGAGCTACGAAAATGCAAATATTAGTTATGCAATTCAACGTTTAAATCTCGAAAAAAATGTAACTCAGTTCTTTTATAACGTGTACATGTCGCAAATGAATTTGTCAATTGCCAAACAAGAGGTGGCAAATACGCAGAAGAGTTACGATATTATTGTTGACAAAGTACGTGTTGGTTTAGTTGCAAAAGAAGAGTTGTACCAGGCAGAATTAAATCTGGCAACTTCAAAATCGACATTACAAAATAGTGAAGTGTCTTTCGAAAATGCCAAAGACCAACTAAAACTTTACCTTGGAATGGATTTGTTTCAGGATATTATGATTTTAGCCGATGTTTCGGCTAACCCGGTTCCCATAAATTTAGATACAGCAATTAACAGCGGATTAAATTCACGCATGGAATTGCGTCAGCGAGAAATTGACATTGAAACCAGCCAATTCGATTTAATACAAACCAAATCGTTAAACGAATTTAGAGGCGATGTAAATTTGCGTTTAGGAATTACCGGAGACAACAAAAATTTTGGTGATATTTTTGAAACACCAACAAACAGCCCATCAGTTGCATTAAGCTTTAGTATTCCACTTTTCGATTGGGGAGAAAAGAAAGCGAGAATTGCAGCAGCAGAAGCTGGTATTCAGGCACAAGAGTTGAATTTTTCGCAAGAGAAAAAACAAATTATTATTGGTATCAGACAGGTTTTTAGGAATATACAAAACCAGCTAAACCAAATCGATATTGCAAAACAAAACGAAATTAATGCACAGCTTACCTACGAAATTAATTTGGAGAGATACGAAAACGGCGATCTAACTGGTATGGATTTAAATCTGTTCCAAAGTCAGCTT
Organism: Bacteroidota bacterium; assembly: GCA_013203755.1. Classification (GTDB taxonomy): domain Bacteria; phylum Bacteroidota; class Bacteroidia; order Bacteroidales; family Prolixibacteraceae; genus Draconibacterium. Next base: position 10,708 of record JABMPI010000134.1, on the reverse strand, counting down.
ACTCAAAAACAAATTTCTTATGCTCAGTCGTTAATCAATTATAAAATTGAATTATTAAATCTCAAAATTCAAACCCTCTACGATTTCGAAAAAGGCACAAAAATAATGCCTGCCGAATTGTATTTATACGAAGAAAAATAAACCTATCAGAAACGTGAAAAACTATAAAAAATGAAAAATATAAAATTACTTATTCTACTGGCTGTTGTTGTTTTCGCATTCGCCTGCAACAATCAAGCACCAACAGAAACTACAGATTTGGCTGTGCCCGTTTCAATCGAAAACATTAAGCTGCAAAGCATTCAACAGTTTATTAATACAACCGGAACTGCAAAAGCGAAGTACGAAACATTTTTAAATTCGGAAATAACCGGAGTGTACCTTCTTTTAGATAACCCGGTAACCGGAAAACCTTATAAATTAGGAGACAAGGTAAAAAAAGGTCAGAAAATTATTCGTTTCGAAGATGCCGAATATGTTAACGGAATTGCCATTGAAGTGAAAAAACTGAATATGGAAATTGCAACACAAGAATACGAAAAACAAAAGTCGCTTTACGAAAAAGGTGGGGTTACGTTACGTGAACTTCGCAATTCTGAACTTTCAACAACCACAGCTAAATACGATTATGAAAATGCGGAATTGAGGTTGGCAAAAATGAATATTATTGCTCCATTCGACGGTGTAATTGTTGAACTTCCATACTACACAAAAGGAACCCGTATCGCAACCAACCAACCCATGGTAAATTTAATGGCTTACGATAAAATATACATGGAAATTAATCTTCCTGAAAAAAGTATTTCTGAAATAAAACTAGGACAGGAAGTAGTAGTTACCAGTTATTCAATAATAGAAGATACTTTAAAAGGTATTGTAAGCGAACTTTCACCAATGATAAGTACCGAAACCAGAACCTTTAGCGGAAAACTTCAAATAGATAATTCGGAACTTAAATTACGTCCGGGCATGTTTGTTAAAGCCGACATTATTACCGATCAAAAAGACAGCACTATTATTATTCCTAAAGATATTATTTTGAGTGGCAGCCGAGGGAAATATGTATTTATTGTAGGAAGAAATAGCTCTGCCGACGACAGGAGAATTACAACTGGAATCGAAAATCAGGATTATATTGAAGTTATTGAAGGTTTAACTGCAAACGACCGACTAATTATAAAAGGATTTGAAACATTGCGCGATAATTCGAAAGTAAAAGTTATACTTTAGAACTTACCGGTAACTATTTAGAAAATTAGTAACATGAAGAAATTAACACAATTTTCTGTCGATTACCCGGTAACAATTCTTATGGTAATCCTTGGAGTACTGCTCCTTGGGTATATTTCATACGATAAACTGGGAGTCGACCTTTTTCCTGACCTAAATTCTCCGCGAATATTTGTGGAAATTAAGTCGGGTGAACGTCCACCGGAAGAGATGGAGAAACAATTTGTCGAGGGGATTGAAGCTTTATCGATTCGCCAGTCGGATGTAACACAAGTAACTTCCATTTCAAAAGTAGGTTCAGCACAAATTACTGTTGAATATGCCTGGGACAAAGACATGGACGAAGCTTTTCTCGATTTGCAGAAATCTTTGAATACGCTAACTCAGAATTCAGAAATCGACGATCTGAAAATAACCCAACACGATCCGAATACTTCACCCGTTATGGTTCTTGGATTAACTCATTCCGAGATCTCAGACATGAATGAAATTCGGAAAGTTGCCGAAAATTATATTCGAAACGAATTGGTTCGGCTCGAGGGAGTTGCCGAAGTTGAATTGGCCGGACAAGAGGAAAACGAAGTAATAATCGAAACCAATCCATACCGTTTAGAGTCGCAAAACCTTACAATGGACGAAGTAAGTACCCGAATTCAGAATTTTAACCGGAATGTTTCCGGAGGGCAAATTAGTGAATTGGGAATACAATACATTGTAAAAGGAGTAAGTATGCTTAACTCCATCGAAGACTTCGAAAACCTAATTGTGGGTTACAAAGCCGTCCGTGTTGAGGCTGAAGGACAAACCAACATTGAAAGAGCTCCCATATATTTGAAAAATGTGGCAACTATTTCGTACGGAAATAAAGAGCCGGCAAACATTGTTCACATTAACGGTGAACGCTGTGTTGGGCTTTCAATTTATAAAGAAACAAAATACAACACCGTAAACTCGGTGGAGCAAATTAACGAAGCATTAGTTAATATTGAAAAGGCATTGCCGGGCTATAAATTAACAATGGTTTCTAACCAGGGAAAATTTATTAGTGCTGCAATAGGCGAAGTAAAAGACACTGCATTGCTCGGAATTCTTCTTGCAGTTGTAATATTGTTTTTGTTTTTGCGACGTTTTGGAACAACATTAATTGTAAGTGTTGCCATTCCTATTTCCATTATTGCCACATTCAATTTAATGTACTTTAACCACCTCACCATAAATATTATGACCTTGGGAGGGCTTGCGCTTGGAGCAGGTATGTTAGTCGACAATGCCATTGTAGTTATGGAAAATATTTTCCGAAATCACGAAAATGGAATGAGCGTAAAAGATGCAGCTATAAATGGAACTGCCGAAGTTGGTGGAGCAATTACTGCATCAACACTAACAACAATTATTGTTTTTCTTCCTATTGTTTATTTGCATGGCGCTTCGGGCGAGTTGTTTAAAGACCAGGCGTGGACAGTTGCTTTCTCTTTGATTTCATCACTTTTTGTGGCTATTTTCCTGATACCAATGATGTATCATCGAATTTACAGAAACAGAAAATCTCCGGTAAAACACAAGTCGGTTAAAGTGGGTGGTTATGGTCGTATTCTGGAAAAATTACTAAAACTGAAATGGGTGGTAATTTTTGTTGCCACAGTTTCAATTGCTTCTGCTTTTTTATTAATTCCTTCTATTGGAACAGAATTTATGCCTAAAACCGAGACCAGAGAATTTTCCATTGAAATGAAATTGCAGGAAGGTACAGAACTGGTTCGGACGGAAGCAATGGTTAAAAATATTGAAGTGATTTTATCGGACTATTTAGGCGATAACCTGGAGACAATTTTTTCGCAAGCCGGCCCTTCTACAGGAATTTCAGGAGATGCAAGCTCGGTTTTTGAAGGTGAAAATACTGCTAAAATATTGGTGATTCTAAAAGAAGAAGCAAACATTTCGTCTGAATCTATTATTGCTTCAATAGATAAATTAACATCGAATATTGACGGTTTAGAAGTTAGTTTTTCGCAAGAACAAAGTGCTTTAAAATCGATATTAGGTACCGACGAAGCCCCGGTTGTTGTTGAAGTTCGTGGCGAAGATTTAGATGAGATAGAATCAATCGTAAATCAGGTTAAAGAAAAAATGACCGGAATTGATGGACTTTTTAATGTGCAAACATCCATTGAAGACGGTGCGCCCGAAGTAGAAATTAGAGTTGACCGGATGCGTGCAGGAATGTATAACCTCAATATTAATACGGTAATTTCTCAGGTTCAGGATCAGTTAGAAGGTAAAAATGCAGGCCAGTTGGAAAAAGATGGCGAAATGCGTGATATCACAATAAAAGTTCCCGAAAAAGGATTGAATGAAATTAGCGACCTTTTAATAACATCAGGTTCGCAAGTTTTTAGACTCAGCGAAATTGCCGATATTTCTTACGGCGTTTCACCAAAAGAGATTTTTAGAAGAAACCAGAACCGCATCGGAAAAGTAACGGCTCAATTAGATAAGGGAATTGCCCTTGATAAAATTTCTACTCAAATTCGTGAAGCTACCGGAACCATAAACCTACTTCCTGATTATCGGATTCAGGTAACCGGAGAAGAGGAAAAAAGACAAGACTCGATTAATAATCTTGGATTTGCGTTGCTACTCTCTATTGTTTTGGTGTATATGGTTTTGGCCTCTCAATTCGAGTCCTTAATTCATCCATTCACCATTCTGTTAACCATTCCACTGGCAGTGGTAGGAAGTATATTACTGTTTTTTATTATGGGGAAAACACTAAATATTATGGCAATTATTGGTGTTATTATGTTGGTGGGTATTGCTGTAAACGACTCCATAATTTTGGTTGATCGGATTAATCAATTAATACGTGATGGATTGGATAGAAAAAATGCGATAATACAGGCAGGACAACAACGTATCCGACCAATTATAATGACCAGTTTAACCACTATTTTAGCACTGCTCCCATTAACCATAGGTTTTGGCGAAAGTGCTTCACTGCGTTCGCCCATGGCTTTGGCTGTTGTTGGTGGTTTAATTACATCAACATTGTTAACTCTGGTGGTAATTCCTTGCGTTTATGATGTTCTCGACCGTTTTAGAGAGCTGTTTGTAAGTAAAAAGGAACAAGTTGTTGAACAAGTATAATAGCATATTTTGTAAGGATGAGACGAGTCTGGGCTTGGTAATTAAACCGGCGTCATCAAAGTTCCATTATAAGAGAGTAAAATGAAATTTATTATAAATAGAAAGATATTTATCAGCATGTTGTTTTTGGGGCTGACCCTGTTAGGTTATGTCTCGTATAAACAACTGCCGGTAGAATTAATGCCAAATGCCGAGCTTCCCATGTTGTATGTCCAAATTCGATCGCAGATTGAAGTGGATCCTAAATACATGGAGAATCAAGTGATTATCCCAATAGAAGGGGCAATCAGCACGATGGAAGGCATTGAAAACATGGAATCGAACCTGAATAATCGCAGTGCATCTATTCGGGTAGATTTTAAACAGAATGTAAACTTCAAATATACCTTCCTAAAACTTCAGGAAAAAATTGATCAGGTAGTAGATAATATCGACGACAACTTTATAGTTACGGTAAATAAAGTTGATATCCAGCAGCTTACCAATCAGTTTATGGAGTTACAGATTCGTGGTACCGGCGGAACCGATCGCATTAGAAACATAGTGGATCAGGAGATTACTGCCGAGATGGAGAATATCGACGGAGTAGCTTCCGTAACTGTATTTGGTGGAAAAGAACGTTCCATAGAAGTTTCGTACAATCTTGCAGCGTGCGAGGCTTACGGAGTAACACCTTCGCAACTCCGAAGTGCAATTTCTCAAAACTCAACCAACCGAACATTTACCGGATATTTGCACAATTCGAAAAAGCAATATTTTGTACATGTAACGGCTGAATACGATAATGTTTCGGATATTGAGAACATAGTTATTTCCGAAGGGCCGGTGTACTTAAAAGATGTTGCCGATGTTTTCTTTGGTGTAAAAGAAGAAGAAACCATTAGCAGGATAAACGGGCTCGATGCCATTTCTATGTTACTGGTGAGCGATTCGCAGGCAAACCTCATAGAATTGTCGCACCGGGTTGAAGATCAAATTCTGGAACTCAATAAGAAGTTGGCGCCTAAAGATATCGAATTGGTGGTGCAAACCAATCTGGCAGAAGTCATGGAAGATAACATCGACCAGATTATGGATTTGGCGATGGTTGGCGGCTTGTTGGCTATTTTTGTGTTGTGGATGTTTCTTAAAAATATTAAAATTGTTTCGTTTATCGCGCTTGCAATTCCAATTTCGGTATTTACAGCCTTTAACCTTTTCTATGCATTCGATATTTCTCTAAACAGTTTAACTTTGGTTGGATTGGTTCTTGCCATTGGAATGTTACTGGATAACAGTGTCGTGGTTCTGGAAAATATCTACCGCCTGTCGGGGAACCATTATAATGCCGATCGTTCGGTAATACAGGGAACAAAGGAAGTTTGGAGATCGATTGTTGCTGCCACACTTACCACAGTTACAGTATTTCTTCCATTTGTGTTTTCATCAGATTATATGGTAAAACTGCTTGGTAAGCACATTGGAGTATCCATTATTTCCACGTTAATAGTATCGTTGTTTGTTGCGTTAATGCTTATTCCAATTGCTGCTCATCTTTTGCTGAAAGGAAAAAAATCGACCAATATTTTTTACGAAAAAGTAACTACCAACAATCGTATAATTCAAATTTACATCTTGCTTTTAAAAGCAAGTATGCGTGGTCCGGCACGAACAATTATTGGTGCAATTGTTCTGTTTTTTGTTACCGTATTTATAGTACTGGCAATTAGTGTAAATAATTTGGAGGAAGTTGAAGAGACGGAGTTTTCTGTATATGTTACCATGCCCACCGGAACAACGCTGGAAGCTACCGATTTAGTAGTTGCCAAAGTTGAATCCCTTTTGGGAGAGATTAAAGAAAAAGAAGATCTTATCTCAAAAATTCAGCAAGAAGAGGCCATTCTTACCTTCATATTAAAGGAAGATTTTAAAGATATCGACGACCGTACAGTTGCAGAAATTAAAGCAGATGTTGAGAAACGGGTTCGAAATATTTCTCGGGCTGAAATAGGTTTAACTCCTCCAACTTCAAGTGCCAGTTTCCGTGGAGGCGGAGGTGGTAACCGTTCAGGGACGGCAGGTTTTAGTGCCTTCCTTGGAATTGGCACAAACCAGGAACGTGTTGTAATTAAAGGCGAAAATTTTGAGGTAATGAAAGGTGTGGCTGACGATTTGCAATATTATATTGAAGATCTTGAATCCATCAACAGAGCGAATGTAAGTGTAGCCAGTAATCGTCCTGAAATTCATCTTTTTTTCAACCAGCTTCTGCTAACTGAATATGGCATTACGCTAAATAATATCACTTCAGAACTTGGCTCATTTTCGCGCGAATTTACCGCTGGTGTTAATTTCAATCAAGGAGTAGAGGAGTACGAAATTATAATTAAACAGCAGCTTACAGAGAAAGAAGAGGAAGATAACAATGAAAAAGGAATTGACGATTTACGCCGTTTACAAATTAGTAATTCGCAAGGAGCAACATACGATTTACAAGACATTTCGGAATTGATTTATGCCGATGGAATGGCAAGTATTACTCGTGTAAATCAGGAAAAACAAATAGAATTAACCTACCGTTTTGTAGATGAAGCAGAAGATTCGAAAGATCTTTTGGAAGCTTATCGACTGGAAATAGACGAAGTAATTGGCTCATACAAATTACCATCGGGTGTTGCCATCGAAGTGGTTCACGAAGAAGATCAATATTCCGAATTCTATTTCCTTATCGCTGCCGCTTTCATTTTAATTTTAATGATTTTAGCTGCAGTATTCGAATCGGTAGTAACTCCGTTTGTACTGATGTTTTCTGTGCCACTGGCAGCAATTGGTTCTTTCCTTGCATTAATATTTACCGGCAATAGTTTGTTCAATGCCAACACACTCATGGGATTTTTAATTCTGCTGGGAGTGGTGGTAAACAATGGAATTATATTAATAGATTATACCAATATTCTACGAAAACAAGGCTACCGAAAATCACGTGCATTAATGACTGCAGGTCTTTCGCGCGTTCGCCCAATTTTAATTACGGCCATTACAACTATTGTTGCTCTGTTTCCGTTGGCAATGGGGCAAGCCGAATACGTTGGTGCAATTGGTGCCCCGTTTGCAATTACTGTAATTGGTGGTTTGGCATTAAGTACCGTGCTTACTTTGGTTTTTATTCCAACATTGTATGCCGGAATGGAAAGTGCACTAACCTGGATGAAATCTTTGAATTGGATGTTAAAAGCCGGAATGATGCTGGTATTTGTTGTCGGTTCAACTTACATCTATTATAGTGTGGATTCATTCCTGTGGCAAATGCTCGATTTTATGCTTCTATTAATATTGATTCCCGGAAGTGTTGCATTTGTAATGACCAGTTTACGACAGGCAAGCTCTAAAGTTATCGACGATAACGAACCCATTCGTATTGAAATTCGGAAACTGGTTAAAGTTTACGATCGCGACAGTCGTTTTGTCCGCGAATGGAAGTCGGGAATTAAAATCAGAAAACGCGCCGGGTTATTAAAAGATTTCAAAAAAGCACGCGATTTTAGCGATCTTATTTGGCAAATCCCCCTCTTCGGATTTCTGGTATATTTTACTTTTATCTATTTAGAAAGTGATCTTTGGACTTGGGTACTGTCTCATATTGTATTTTTCTTTTTGTTCTTACTAAGAGTACCTTTAAATCAGGTGTTAATTAATAAACACGAGGCTACCTCCAAATCAATATTCCTGAAAATAAATAAGCTCGTAAAAAATATTATTTATTGGGGAACCCCTGCACTGTTCCTGTTTATATTCTTTAAACGATGGGATAATTTGGGAATGGTAATTTTTATAGGAATTATATGGTTTTTGTTATTAATCGTATATAATTCAGGGCAATACATTCACAATAAGAATGTAAATATTGCCCGAATAGAAGGCCGTTTTAGCCTGTTACGTCGGGGCTATTTTAATATGGTTCGCCAAATTCCAATTATTGGAAAACACAAAAGTCCTTTCCGCGCATTAAACGGTGTTTCTATGGAAATTAAAACCGGAATGTTTGGTTTGCTTGGTCCTAACGGCGCCGGAAAATCTACAATGATGCGGATTATCTGCGGTATTCTCGAACAAAGTTATGGTAAAATCTGGATTAATGGTTTAGACACCAAGGAATATAGAGAAGAGTTACAAGGATTAATAGGATATTTGCCACAGGCTTTTGGTACATACGAAAATATGTCGGCCTGGGAATTTTTGGATTATCAGGGAATTTTAAAGGGAATTAAAGATACCAAAACAAGGGATGAACGAATAGAATATGTGTTGAAAAATGTTCACATGTACGACCGCCGTAACGATAAAATTGGTGCATTTTCCGGAGGTATGAAACAACGGATCGGGATTGCTCAGATTTTGCTTAATCTGCCACGTATTTTGGTTGTAGACGAACCAACTGCCGGGCTTGACCCACGCGAGAGAATTCGTTTCCGTAATTTACTGGTTGAATTAAGCCGCGAACGGATTGTAATTTTCTCCACCCACATTATCGAAGATATTTCGAGTTCGTGTAACCAGGTAGCGGTTATTAATCGCGGCGACTTAAGATATTTAGGAACTCCAAACGAAATGGTAAATATGGGGAATGGTTTTGTTTGGCAATTTACAATTCCGGCTAAAGAATTTGATTCTATTGACGATAAAAAATTAGTAGTGCACCACATGCGCGACGGTGAGAATATTAAGGTACGTTGCCTTTCGAAAGACAAACCTTACGAAAATGCTGTAAATGTTTCGCCACACCTCGAAGATGCTTATTTGTGCTTGCTTAAAGATTTTGATAAAAAAGAAGAAGTAAATGGCTAAGAAATTGAATATACGAAATCGGTTAATCGTTTCAACTCGGATGATTCGATACAACCTCAGAATAATTTTTGCCAACCGTTTTATATGGTTTTTAGTAGCGGCATTTGCATTTTTTGCATTTTTTGCTGTTAACATGATTTTGAACGGCAGAAGTATGGACGATGGAGTGGTTTATAATTTGCTGATTTTCCCCGGAATACTACTGATTTTCTACCCTTCTGCCTTTGGCATTCAAAACGATGATGATTCCAGAATGTTGGAGATTCTTTTCGGAATTCCAAACTACAGATATAAAGTGTGGCTGGTTCGGCTGGTAATGATCTATATTCTGATATTTATTATTATTGTTCTTTTTGCAGAGGTCGCTTCTGTTCTATTGTATAAAATCAATATTTTTGAAATGGCTTATCAGCTGATGTATCCAATTGTTTTTATTGGGTCCATGGCATTTATGTTTTCAACCCTTATTAAAAACGGAAACGGAACAGCCGTGGTAATGGTATTAATTGGCGTAACATTAATTATACTTCAGGATGCTTTGCAAAATTCACAATGGAATATTTTTTTAAATCCATTCGAAATTCCCAGAAATTTAAATGAAGTAATTTGGCAGGGAACAATTTCCAAAAACAGAATTTTTATGGGAGTTGCAATGCTTGTTTTTATTTTGTACGGGCTATTTAATCTGCAAAAACGTGAGAAATTTGTTTAACAAATTATATACTAATAATGAAAAATCCTTACCGCGCTGTAGGGATTTTTTGTTTTAGATATCTAAGGATGAGTCCACTCCAAAAAGTCAAAAAGTACGTCATTGCGAGAGTTCACCTAATTTTTTATTAAGCAAAATGAGATGCTCATCAATGCTGTCATTTCGACGAGGAACGAGGAGAAATCTCTTCTCCACCAAAGATCTCTCCTGTCGTCGAGATGACAAAAACAGAAATCTGTCATTGCGAGTTACAAAGCAATCTCATGTAATTGATAATAGGCATGTTGAGATTGCTTCACTTCAATCGAAATGACTAAAAATCACTTTTGGAATCAAGAGGAAAAGTTGGGGATATTTTATAGGTTTGAAATAATTTCTACCCATTTTATGTAAAGGTGGATAAGCCAAGTTATCTCATCACTTTTTATTAACCTTTGTCTTATCAGACAGATTTTACTTTTCTTCTTGAAAAGAAAAGTAAACAAAAGATTCAAGGCTGAAAGATCTTTGGCAAGGATTCTACATGACGTCTCTTCCACGCAGTGCAAACTCCTCGTTGTTCCTCCTCGTCAAACAGCACTGCTTGCCAGTGCCAGGGGCAAGAGCCGCCATTTTGAATTCTAAGCCAAAGCTCTTTAGGCCGCTTCCCAACAAGCAAAGTAGTCAGTATTTGTTTGGTGCACTTTAATTTTTTTCAGGAAAGGGATACAATCAATTAACAAGTAAGGTCATATTCAGGGCGTGACCGCCTATAAGAAAAAGCGTTAAGAAAAAACAGGAATGGAGCGTTGAGAAATC
>JABMPI010000133.1 GCA_013203755.1 Bacteroidota bacterium | reverse complement strand
GATCACAGATTATACAAAATGGTCGATGGCAAAATAAACTATCTGGTTGATAATAATAAATGCGGGAAAAATTCACCGGAAGCAAATTCAATGTATAGACAATTATGTTATAATGAAAAAATAAATAAGGTTGCTGTATATGGATTACATCCGGTTGCAAGAATAATTGCATCATTTGTAATAGGACTTGATCCCAAAGGTAAACAACGCTTTTTTAAAACAGAAGAACAAGCAAGATTGTGGTTGGATGAATAAAAAATTGCTTATGGAACGGAAAGAAATTCAATTAAATACAATTATTGAAACCATATTAAAGGTTGCGGAAGGTAATTATTTTGTTCAATTAGAGCTAACAGAAGAAAATAATGAACTTGATGCAATTGCAATTGGTATAAATATGATGATTGATAACATCCGAGAAAATAATAATAAAATAAATTCATTGAACGAAGAACTTTTGAAATTAAACGCCCAAAAAGACAAATTTTTTTCAATAATTGCTCACGATTTAAAAAGTCCCTTCAATTCTATTCTTGGATTTAGTAAAATCCTAAGTGAACAGATCGTTGAGGAAAATTATCAGGAATTAAAGGAATATTCAGATATTATCAATCAATCCTCAAAACGGGCAATGGAATTATTAATGAACCTTTTTGAATGGTCTCTTATAAATACTGGAAGGATTGAATACACCCCTGAGTACTTTGAAATAGGGGACCTTATTAATGAAACAGTACTATTGCTATCCGATGCTTCTAATCAAAAATCCATTGCCGTTAAAAAAGCGATACTTCCCAACACTATTGTTTATGCTGATAGAATTATGATGGGGGCAGTATTGAGAAACATTATTACTAATGCCATAAAATTTACTTATCTACAAGGAAAAATAGTTATTTCAACTGAGAGAAAACAAAATGAACTATTGATTTCAGTACATGACAACGGCGTGGGAATAACCAAAGATAGAATTACAGATCTATTTGAAATTGATAAAAGTGACTCTACTTTAGGCACACAAAATGAAAAAGGAACTGGCTTAGGGGTAATCCTATGCAAAGAATTTGTAGAAAAGAATGGTGGAAAATTATGGGTAGAAAGCGAAGTAGATAAGGGTTCAATATTTTATTTTACCATACCATTCAAGTTAGCAAGAAAAAATGTGATTGATAATCTTATTCCAAATGAATAAAAAATAAAGCACTGGCTACAAAAACTATATTTAATGCTGGTTCAGCGGGTAATCATACCGCAGCACTTTGTTGAAACACCGCCAACCCGCCAGCTAGCTGGCGGATTAACTTAAAACATGAAATACTGAATAAACGGATTGGCTCCGTGCAGATTTGAAAGTTTAGTGCTTTGAAAACCCACAACGACAACTTACAAATTACGTTAACCAACATCCTCTTGGAATAATCAGCTCGTCGTTTTTAACGACTTTTTCATTAGCAAAAAACTGGATTTCAAACTCAAAACAATTGCCATTGGTGTGGAGCTTGCAACACTTTCCTCCTTAACCCCATTATACAAAGGACTTTCAGCCGTTTTTTATTTTTGGAAGCAAGGCAATTCCTTCAGGAAGCAAGACAATTCCATAGCGCCGAAGCATTATTCGCTGTCGCCGAAGAGCAATTCCATTGTGCTGCAAGATCATTCGCTTTGGAATTACTAGATATTCTCTATGGAATTACTTCCATTCCTAATGGAATATCTATGATTCCACGTTACTGAAGGATTATTCTAGGAATAATTATTGATTTAATCTATCGCCAAGAATAGGAATAAACTTACCCATTAATAATTTGTATCATCAGTAGTGTCAATTACAAATCCCCCTTTTGTTCCCACTTTTTCTAAGGGGGACGAGGAAAAATAAAATCAGTAAATATCTGCTCCATTTCTTGACAAATGTCAAGAGAACCAATGTTCCACTTTACTACTTTTATGCAAATTAATTTCGAAAAACATGTCGTACCATTTAATTAAGGCAGGAATAAACCTTTATGCCGTTATTAAAAACTTAGAAGACCTTATTGCATTGGACGAAGAGTGCCGCAATCTGATAAAAGGCAAAAAATTATCCATTCAATTTATAGTAAAAAACGGACCAACTGCCTGGGTGAAATTCGAAAACGATGCCTGCCAGGTTGGGAAAGGGAAAATGAAAAGCCCAAACGTTAAGTTGTGGTTTAAATCGCCCGAGCATTTAAACAAAATGTTTGATGGAGATGCCAATCCTATTCCGTTAAAAGGATATACAAAATTGGGATTCCTAACCAAAGACTTTCCTAAAATTACAGATAAACTGGAGTATTATTTAAAACCAGAATTGGTTGAAAACCCATCGGCTGAATACATTGCAATAAACACACGGTTTACG
>JABMPI010000132.1 GCA_013203755.1 Bacteroidota bacterium | reverse complement strand
GTTACAACGCAGTTTTTTGCTTTGTTGTGAATAAAAATAACTACGCCTAATTTCCTGAAAAGCTATCTGCATTGAGTATAGAATATATACTGATGAAGTAGAAAAATAGAAATCAACAATTGATCACAGAAAAAGAAATATTACAAAATAAAAATTCAACAATTTAAATGGAGCTGCAGTCGCAAAAATATTATAATATAGAAATTAAACTAAATTGAACTTATCTAAATAACTTTTGCTTTAACACCCGACTTTTTCAGATTTTTAAAATTATTTTTTTATTATTTTTAAATTATATCTTTGAGGCGAGATTAAATTAACTATGCGAAAAGAAGTCGATACTGATTATCTTCTATGGAAACGTATAAAGACTGGGGAAACACAAGCCTTTCATGAACTGTATGTGCAATATTCTGACATACTGTACTCTTTTGGATTTATTTACTCAAAAGAGGAGGAATTAATAAAAGATTGTATTCATGATCTTTTTGTTGATTTATATAAGTACCATAAGAAACTTTCAGATAGCAATAACATCCGTAATTATTTGTTTAAATCTTTAAAACGAAAGATTTTATCGAATAAAAAAGGAAAATTGAGTTTAGTTTATATTGCAAACGTTACAGAAATTAATGAGGATAAATTGTCTTCATTTAATCCTGATGATTCTGAAGAACAGAAAGAAAATTTAAAAAAAATTCTAAAGACAGTGGAAAAACTTTCCGAACGTCAGCAGGAAGCACTTAATCTTCGTTTTCAGCTTGAATTGCCTTATGTTGAAGTGGCAAAAATTATGGAAATATCATTAGAGTCGGTAAGGACATTGGTGTACCGCTCTGTTAAAACAATTCGGGAGGACCTTAGTATTAATAGCAAACATCTTGTACTATTTTTCCTTCAAACTACTTCTTTAAAGCTGACCAAATCAGTTAAAAATTAAGTATTCAGTAAATTATTGAGTGAAGAATATGCAATGAAAAACCAAAACCAAAATAAAAAAGCAGAAGATATTTTAACTGATGATTCTCTTATTGAGAACCTGAAAAATGCAAATTATAAAGATGAACATCTGCCAAAAGAAGAACTCTTACTAGCTCAAAGGATTCAAGGCGTTGTGCATGTTAACCGAGAAATTATTCGGCCAGATGAAAAGGATTTGTTGGAACGAAGAATTATTAACACCATAAATAAATCGAAACAGAAAAAAACCATGTTCCGGTTTGGATATGCGGCGGGTTTGTTGTTATTGGTAGGTTTAACTGTCATTTTTCAGCTGGCAAATAATTCAGAAATTAAAGACTTTGCGTCTCAGATTGCTGCTTCAGATTCTGACTTTACGCAGTTGATACTTTCCGGGAATAAGAAAATTCAGATTGAAACAAAAGAATCAAAAATTGAACATTCTGAAACTTCCAACGAAATTAAAATTAATGCTCAAAAGAAAGTCGAGCAGCAAACCGAAGCAAAAGAATCGTTGGCTTATAATACCGTAATAGTTCCTTATGGAAAAAGAACACAAATTACTCTGTGTGATAATAGTACAGTTTGGCTAAATTCAGGCTCAAAACTGGTTTATCCGGTAAGGTTTTCAAAAGACAAGCGAGAGGTATATTTAGAAGGAGAAGCAATATTCGAGGTGAGTCATAATCAGAAATATCCTTTCCACGTACTTACCCGGGATTTAGAAATAAAGGTACTTGGAACAGTTTTTAATATAAGTGCCTACAACGACGACAATACCGTTAATACAATTCTAAAAAGTGGTGCAGTAGAATTAATATACAACGGGGATTCATTTCTAAGTCAGACCAAAGAAAAGATGATTCCAGAGATGCTTGCGGTATATGATCTGGCAAAAAAAACCTTGGAACAAACGAATGTAAATACCAAAGATTTTTTTTCGTGGAAATATGGCTATGTTGTGGTAGAAAGTAAAACGTTGGGATATATTGCAAAAAAACTATCCAGACATTATAATGTTCCTATTAAAATTGATAATTTGGAATTGGCGAACGAATCATTTTCCGGTTATCTGGATCTGCGCAATTCAGCTACTCAGGTTTTTGAAATGATAGCCGAAATTGTGGATATTGAAATTATGCAGTTAGATGATCAGATACTGATTACAAAAAACTAAAATAATTTAGGTTTGATATTGCAATCAGGAGTTAAAAAAAAGTCTCCCTTTATTAACAAAAGAGTAGATACAATAAGACAAAGTAAGTTTATCGAATTGTAATATATCTGACGTTGCAATACTGATTATATTCCCATCCAGGGAACTAAGTATTTTATTCGAGCATTAAAAAGTATGAGAATTAAAGCATTTTTTTTGCTAATCATTTTATCGGGGGTTTATGCAACATCACTATCGCAAAACACCGAATTGACTATTCATCTAAAACAAGTTAGTTTGGAAAACTTGTTTGATTTGATTCAGCAAAAAAGTGAGTTCATCATCTTTTACAAAGACGATCAGGTAAATTTATCTAAAAACATTTCCGTTGATGCAGAAAATCTAACCATTGATCAGATTATGGACCAGGCTCTTGCAGGGATGAGGCTGGAATATAAAATTTTTGACCGTCAAATAATAATAATCCCTCGTAAGGATAGAAATAATATCCACAAGATTCTTCCCCAATTAGAAACCGATTCGCAAAAGAGAAAAGTATTTGGTACAGTTACCGACGAAAATGGGGATGCAATTCCGAGTGTATCAGTACTTGTAAAAGGAACTTATAACGGCATTGTTACGGATCAGCAAGGAAAGTATAATTTGGAAGTTTCTTTGAATGCAACATATTTGATTTTTTCTTTTGTCGGGATGGAAATAAAAGAAGAAACCTTAAAAGATAGAACAGAAATAAATGTAACTCTTGTTTCCGGAAGTCTTGATGTTGATGAGGTTATTATTTCTGCGCTAGGAATAAAACGTGCAGAGAAAACGTTAACGTATTCAACACAAACCATTAGAGAAGAAGAAATTACAAAAACCAGAGACAATAATTTTGTCAATAGTTTGTCGGGGAAAATTTCCGGGATCGAAATAAATAAAAGTGCTGCAGGAGCAGGAGGTTCTTCAAAGATTGTTTTGAGAGGCAATAAATCCATAAACGGCTCAAATGATCCACTGTTTGTAATTGATGGAATTCCCATGGCCAATAACAAAGGGAGTCAGATCATTATGTTTGGAGGTAACGACGGAGGAGATGGACTTTCTCAAATAAACCCCGATGATATTGAAAGCATCAGTATTCTGAAAGGAGCAAATGCTGCTGCTCTTTATGGCAGTCAGGGAGCCAATGGTGTTATTCTAATCACCACTAAAAAAGGAGAAAGTGGAGTTACAAAGATTTGCTTAAGCACAAGTATTACATTTGAAAATTTACTTGAAACTCCAAATCTTCAGTTTGAATATGGTAGTATAGGTGGGGCAAAAGAAAGTTGGTCTTCTTCTAAAGGAGGATATGAAAACAATTATGTTGATGATTTCTTTCAAACCGGATCAAGTTTGGTAAATACGCTTACCATTAGCGGAGGTACTGACAGAACGATAGCGTATTTCTCATTTTCAAATGCAACAATCAGCGGCATCGTTCCACAAAACAGCTATGGGAAGAATAATATTACATTTAAACAGTCAACCTGGTTGTTTAATAATAAATTGACTGTTAGTTCCAATGTTATGATGTCGAACGAAATTACAACTAACAGGAATACTGCGGGTTACTATTTAAATCCGCTTAATGGTCTGTATTTATTTCCACGTGACAGAGATTATGAATCATACGCAGAGAATTACGAGGTTTTTAATCCAGAGCGCAATATGTATCTTCAAAATTGGTTTGTAGATGATCATTTCCAGTCGAATCCAAATTGGATTATTTATAATCAACAAAAAAAAGATTTGACAAAAAGGTTAATTGCAAATGTTGTCCTCGACTGGAAAATTATCGACAATCTTAATCTTCAAGTCAGAGGGAACTATGATTATGCTGTAAAATCACATGAGCAACAAAACAAAGCCGGCTCGAATCGTACCAATGTACATGAAAATGGATCATGGATTTATCAAAAATATGAAGATGAGCTTATATATGGTGATGCCATTCTTACCTATAACGAAGAATTTGGCGACCTTAGCATGAATGTAATTCTGGGATCTAGTTACCAGAAAACCCAATATGGGTTTGGAGTAAGCGTAAATACCGGACTTGAAGGTTTGAAATATGCCAATAAATTTTCTTTTCAGAACATAGAAAACAATGTGTTAGTAAATTCTACACTTGGAAGTAGGTTGATAAAAGAAGCTGTTTTTGGCAACATTCAATTTGGTTATAAAGAGATGTTGTTTCTTGAATTTTCGGGACGTAACGATTGGGCATCAAGCCTGGCTGGAACAGGAAATGAATCGTATTTCTATCCTTCAGCAGGTTTCTCCGGGATAGTAAGCGAAATGATTGAACTTCCGGATATTATCAGCTTTGGTAAATTCAGATCATCTTATTCTATGGTTGCAAACGAAGTTCCATTCAATAGTGTAATTCCAGATCATACAATTACTTCAACAGGAATACTTTTAAATACAACAAAACCATTTTCCAATTTAAAACCTGAAATTATTCGCAGCTTGGAGATAGGAACTGACATAAGATTCTTAAAAGGAAAATTTGATTTTGATTTTACCTACTACAACATTAATAGCAAGGATCAGTTTATAGTATTACCCGCTCCTTCGGGATCAGAATATACACAATTTTTAGTAAACGCAGGTGAAATAATAAACTCTGGATTCGAGTTAACGATTATAGCTAATCTATTGAAAACAAACCAATTCAGCTGGTCAACCAGTTTGAATTATTCCAACAACCGGAACACAATTGTATCACTTCATCCTGACCTGAATAACTCAATCAGCTTGTCTGACGAGGAAGGATATCTGTTAATTATTAAGGAGGGCAGTTCATTTGGTGACTTATACGTACATAAATTTTTAAGAGATAGTGAAGGTAGGATAAAACTGGATGAAAAAGGGAACATCCTAAAAACTGTTGATAAAGAGTATATTGGGAATTCAAATCCGGATTTCAGCCTGGGATGGAACAATAATTTTACCTATAAAAATTTCTCTTTGGGAGTTTTATTTAACGGTAAATTTGGAGGAAAGGTTATTAGTCAGACCGAAGCAATGCTTGATGGTTACGGGGTAAGTAAAAGAAGTGCTAAAGCAAGGGATAATGGAGGAGTATCTATTAACGCTATAAAACCTGACGGGACATTGGTATCCAACATGGATGCCAGACAGTATTACACAACAATTGGTTACAGAAACGGGATAAAAGAGCCATATACTTATAACCGCAATAACATTCGTTTGGCGCAGTTATCCCTTTCTTATAATTTGAATTTTAAAGAATCTCTGATCAAAAAAGCTACATTCTCTATTACTGGTCAAAATTTATTTTTCATCTACAAGGATGCCCCATTTGATCCGGAAATTACCTTGAATACGCTAACAACATTTCAAGCCCTTGATAACTTTAGTTTACCTTCAACCAGGACAGTTGGAGTTAATCTAAAAGTATTATTTTAGAAAATATAGCAATACCAAAGACACATCAAAATGAGTATTCGAAATTGTTTCAACATGTATTTGCTATAATCTTTCAATTTGAAACCAATACTTAAAATTTGTCGTTTATCCTGAATAAAATCCAGATTCATTTTTTTTTCATGAATTATACCAAACTGCATATAATCCCTTCAAAATATATTCCCAGTTCCTATTTTATGGCTATTTCTGTTCAAATTGTGTCAGTGTTTTCGGTTTAACCGTGCCATTCCATAGTTTAGAACCTGTGGTGATTCCGGTTCGTTCTGTGTCACTTTGAGAGATCAGGAAAACCCCATAAGATGAAGGCTATCTTATGCAAGATGATGATGCTACCCCATAAGATAATGACTATCTGATACAAGATAATGATACTACCCCATAAG
>JABMPI010000017.1 GCA_013203755.1 Bacteroidota bacterium | reverse complement strand
CGATCCCCTTTAAATTTGGCACCATCTATAATACTAAAACCAGTTTGAAAAAATTCATCATGGATTATTCCGCTTCATTGACCGAAAATTTCCATAATATTAAGGGAAAGGAAGAATGGTCGGTTAAAATTTATTGCAATCGAAAAGTACTGAACAAACAAATTGACGAATTGAGCGAGGATGCAGCTGAGCTGGAAAAACAGATCATGGCAAGTTCGCCTGGAAAAGCTTATATACTGTCAAGAAAAAAAACTGACATGGTCGAAAATGAAATGGACAGGCTTTGTAATAATTACGGACAAGAGTATTATAATAAGTTTGAAAGCCTGAGCGAATTAACCAGCCGCAATAATCTGCTCCCGAAAGAAATTACGGGGAAAGATCATTCTATGATTCTCAATGCCACCTTTCTTGTAAGTAAAACCAAAGCGTCTGAATTTGTACTTACAGTTGACTCATTGACAAAAGAAAGTATAAATAACGGTTTTATTATTGAAGCAACCGGACCCTGGCCGCCATTTAGTTTTATTTCCATTAAAGAAAAATTGTAATGCAAAACGATATAATCCACCGTTCAAAAGATATCACTATTTTGGAGTTACTCGACAGAGTGCTGAATAAAGGAGTCATCCTCACCGGAGATATTGTTATTACAGTAGCAGACATCGACCTGATATACCTGGGCGTAAAGCTCATGTTAAGCTCTGTGGAAACCATGGAACAGTTAAAGGAAGGTAAAACAAGAATTGAAAAATAATTTCTAAAGCTCATGTAATTGAGTTGACTATGGTAAAAACGAAAAAAGCAGCAGTACATTTTAATGGCATAATATGCCATTTAATTTTAATAAGACATGGATAAATTAATTTATTCTATAGTATATGTAAAAAATAATTCCTCGAAGTTAGATGCTTTGCTATCGACAATGGAAGGTTTTTCCGGGGCAAAGCTTTCGGCGGTTACAGTAAATGACCTTTCGGCAATAATCAGCGATATAAATAAAGATGAGTTAATTGCAAACCAGCCAAATGCTGTTCTTTTCGCCGGAATAATTGAAAAACTTGAACAACAGTTTACACTTCTTCCCATGCGATTTGGTTCTACCATGGAATCAATCGGCCAGATTAATACTTTGCTCGAAAAAAACTATCCTGAATTTCTGAATAACCTTTTGAAAGTTGAAAACAAGTTTGAATTTGGCCTGAAAATATTTTGTGACACCGAAAAACTCAAAGAAGAATTAAGGGCAAAATCAGAAGGGGAAAAAGAGATTTCACAAAATGCAGATACTGAAATTATAAACTCTGTTTTTAAGGAATATGTAAATAAAAAGCTAAAGGAGCACCGGCTTGAAGAAATGTTGGTAAGTTATATTGATTCGATTATTTCAGAATTTTCAGAATTTCTTAACCAATTAAATGCATTAAGTAAAATCAATAAAAGAACAAACGCATCAAATATTATCGATGCAGTTTTTTTATTGGAAAAAGATAAGAAAGATGAATTGGTAAGGATAGTTGAAAAATTACAAAGTCAACATCAACAGCTGAATTTTATTTTGACAGGGCCCTGGGCTCCCTATAATTTTGTTGATATTAATATAAAATAATTGAGGTGTTTACTTAATTAATATTATATTTGCTTGAAATAATGATAGATATGGATATTTTCAATGGAGAGGAGCTCTTAAAATTCACTGAACGGTTCTCATCGGACGAGGTATGCCTCAAATATTTGTCTGATATCAAGTGGAACGGTGGGTTTGAATGCCGCAAGTGCAAGCATACTAAATTTAGTGAAGGCCGCAAACACCAACGTTGTTGTACCTTATGTAAACATATTGAGAGTCCCACCGCTGGGACATTGTTACACAAGGTAAAGTTTGGAATAAGAAAGGCTTTCATGATTATGTTTGAGATGTCTGCGACCACCAAAAGCCTTTCAGCTTCTCAGGTTGCCAAAAGGTATGGTATTACACGCAAAACAGCGTGGTTGTTTATGCATAAGGTTCGTAAAGGGATGGAAAGCAGCCAAAGCTTCCCTATGGAAGGAACTGTGCATGTCGATGAATTTGTTGTGGGCGGTAAAGAAGATGGAAAACAAGGCCGTAGTTACCATAGCAAGAAGAAAAAGGTGGTCTGTGCAGTGGAATTAAACGATGACGAAAAAATAAAACGTGTTTACGCACTCAGGATAGAGGATTTTTCAGCAAAATCCTTGCGCTCAATATTTACCAAACATATTGATTCAAAAGCACAGGTGATTACTGATGAATGGAAAGGCTACAGGCCGCTACAGGCAGATTACTGCATTAAACAAGTACCAAGCGATAAAGGCAATAATTTCAAACAACTCCATATCGCAATTCATCAGATTAAAAGTTGGATCCGTACAAATTATTCATGGGTACATAAAGAGCATATTGATAAATATCTTGCAGAATACTCTTTCAGGATTAACCGTTCGATCTTCAAAGATTCAATTTTTCACAAACTTGCTGAAAGAATGGTAGCAAAGCCACATGTAGCATATTTGCAAATTAAAGTTAGTAACTAAGTATACACCTCAAAAACTAAAATTACAATCGAACGCTTTCGGATTATAAGAACTGAATACCCCAATGGTCCTTATCTAAATCTCAACTCGGCTAAAGGCTCTGATCGTCTGGAACTAAAGGGACATTTCTACTATGAAGAGCTAATACCAAAATCTTTAAAGGAAAGATTTGCTTACATAGAAAATAGACGCTTGCGTTATTTTGGGTCCGAAAGACATCTCCTAAAATCATTGTATCATAACAATACATACATACAAAGCTTCTCATTAGAAGTATTTCCCAAAAGCAACGATTTAGAAGGATTCAAACGAGTTGAAAAATTTGAAACAGGACATTCGGGCAAAAACTACATACTTGATTGTGATTCTATACTCGTAACTTATAAATTCGGCAAAAACAGATACCCGTATAATTACGATTTAGTCGACAAATCAGAAATTCCCAATTTTGAAACTTCCACAATTTACGGACCAAACAAGATTTTCACTATTAGGAATAATGGAACAAATTCAAATATTAGTTTTACCATAAAGGGGCCACTCACTTCTACCGATAACGTAGTAAACACCTTACCATTGGATTATGATCCTTTTCGGTAAAAAAATGTCAACACGGTTACTTCTGCCTAAAATAAATTTGAACAGGAACGCCAGTAAAATTAAAATTATCGCGAAGCTGGTTTTCAATGTATCTTTTGTACGGCTCTTTAATATACTGCGGTACGTTGGCAAATAAAGCAATCGCGGGTGTTGGCGATGGCAATTGCGTACAATATTTAATCCGAATTATTTTTCCTTTTACCGAAGGTGGTCCATATCTTTCAATCGCATTTGATGAATAAATTTTGGAATCTGTATTCAGTAAGACAAAAAAAAGTCCTGGTTCAAATCCCTTTAGCGACAGCTTAGTGTTGCCAGTAAAATTAAATGTTACAAATGGTTCTCCTTTACTTGAAAATAAGAATCCTACCGCATTTTTATTTTCCGGGAGTTCAATAGTAACATACTCACTGGCTGGATTAGGATACAATCTCATGGTATGATCTTTTTGAAGGTTAATCCCAGTTGTTAAGTTCCATATTTTTTCTGCAAATTCAGGATGATCAACAAATGGATTCCTGTTCCTTTGATAACCATAAATTATGTTGTTCCTATCAATTTCAAAACTATCAACCGGATCACTTTTATGCCATTCTAAAAACGTTGAAATCTTACCATGAAAGCCCCTCCCAGATTCATTTAAATCGTATGTATTGACCTCATCAACTATTTCTAATTCTGGTTCACCGCTTTCGCCTTCGTGCCTTACAGCCATATAAAAAAGGCATTCTGGCAACATCGCCCTTTACTTTGTCCCTTGGTTCCCAGGAATCCGAATCGGATCTACACTGTGTTTCTCCGTCACCATCAACATAAATAGTGCCTCCGTTATCAAAGTCTTTATTGCTTCGTGCAGAGTGTCAACATCAGGGCACCACATTACAGAATAAAAAGTGGAAACATAATGGAAACAATTAGCTGAAAAAACCGTAATTAACGATAAAACACCAAAAATAGGGAATTTGCTAAGTGTAACATATGCAGTCTTTTAGATGGCGTACAGGAATAGAGCGAAAGGACAAAAAAAGTCCCCCTCCGGGTACCAAATTACGAGAATAGCTCAGTTGGTAGAGCACGACCT
>JABMPI010000016.1 GCA_013203755.1 Bacteroidota bacterium | reverse complement strand
AGATTATATAAAAGAAAACGAAAGCGATTTTATTCAGTTTAAAACCCGTCTTCTTTTAAAAAGTACAGAGAACGATCCCATTGCAAAAGCACGATTAATTTCTGATGTAATTCATTCTGTTTCAGTAATCCCGGATTCTATTACACGTTCTGTTTATATTAAAGAATGTAGTAGGTTATTGGGTGTAAACGAAGAGGTTTTGTATACAGAAGTTCGAAAGCAAAAAACAAAACAAAGCGATGATCTCCGTACCAGGGAATTTAGGGAAAAATCTAAACAAGATGCAGCTCCAAAACCTGTAATTCCAGTAATTAAACCTACCGCTTTTTTGGTAGAAGAGTTGGAGTTTTTGCGTTTTCTTCTAAAACATTGTAAAGCTAAATTGTTTGTAGAAGAAGATGATGAACCCGATGAAACTGAGGCCTTGAGTGTGGGGGAATTTATGATTCAGGAGCTGGAAGCTGATGATTTGGTATCGGAAAATCCACTGTTTCAAAAGATGTTTTATGAGGTTAACAGTATTTTGGATAAAGAGAATATTGATACCTGGAAACATTTTATACATCATCCCGATGCTGAAATAAGCCAGCTGGCTACTAATTTGCTTTCAGAGAAATACGTGGAGAGCAAACGCTGGTCGAAAGCCGGCGCTTATATGGAGCGTGAAGAGGATATTCTGGACTTACTTATTCCGAAAGTAATTAACGAATATAAATTCCGGAAGATTAAAATAATGCAAGCCGGGGTAAAGAAAGATATTGATAAAGCGGTGATTGAAAAAGATGACGACAAGATTTTCGACTTATTAAGTACGATGACAAATTTGAATAAAGTTGAGACAGAGCTTGCGAAAAAATTGGGCAGCCGCACGTTTAATTAGATAAAATTATGCGAACACTTTTTATAGAGGGTAGAGAAGAAATAAATGAAATAATTAAGGCGTGTAAAACCTGTTTTTTGGCCATGTCGGAAAATGGGCGCCCCTATATTTTACCAATGAACTTTGCGTTGGAAGATGATTGTGTGATTTTACATTCTGCACCCGAAGGAAGAATGTGGGAGACAATAAAAGCGAATCCAAAAGTTTGTATTAACTGGACCCTGGGCGAAGAATTAGCCTGGCAAGACGTAAACGTGGGTTGCAGTTACCGAGTAAAATCAAAATCGGTTTTGGTTGAAGGTGACGTTGAGTTTATTGAAGATTTTGATGAAAAATACCGCTGCCTGAAATTGTTAATGGAGCAGTACAGCGATCGCGAATTTGAGTTCGGTAAACCGGCAGTTGTAAATGTTGGGATTTTTAAAGTTCGAATAGATAAAATTACTGCAAAAGAGTTTGGAACAAAACCGGTTACTCCTTGGAATAGGTAAAAATGAAACGAATGATTTTTGTAACAGGCGGAACAGGATTGGTAGGGGCTCATTTGTTGTTCGAATTAACTTCGGCAGGAGAAAAAGTTAAAGCGCTTAAACGGGAAACCAGTAATCTTCAACAAGTACTAAAAATATTTTCTTATTATTCTGAAAATTCAAAAGAACTTTTTGATCAAATAGAATGGGTAGACGGCGATATCTTAGACTATTTTTCGCTGGAGAAATTATTGCAGGGTGTTACCGAAATTTATCACTGTGCTGCCATTGTCTCTTTTCAAGCAAAGGAAAGAGGTAAAATGATATCTAACAATGTTGAAGGAACAGCAAATTTGGTGAATGCTGCCATAGAAAATAGAGTAAAGAAAATTTGCCATGTTAGTTCCATCGCTGCTTTGGGTAGGTTGGAAAATGGTGAGCCAATTACCGAAGAAACCAACTGGGTACCTGCAAAAAAAATATCAGGTTATTCCGAAAGTAAGTTTTTTTCGGAAGCTGAAATCTGGCGTGGTATTGAAGAGGGAGTGGATGCGGTAATTGTAAATCCATCAATAATTTTTGGGCCTGCCAATTGGGAAAACGGGAGTGCTAAAATGTTTAAAGCCATTTGGGATGGAATGAAATTTTATACCAAAGGAGTTACCGGTTTTGTTGATGTAAAAGATGTGGTTCGCACAATGATTCAATTAATGAATAAATCAAATTTTGCAACGGTCAAAAATCAACGTTTCCTTTTGAACTCAGAAAATTTGAGTTATAAAAATGTTTTTACCCAAATTGCAGCTGAATTAAATAACCCAAAACCAAATATATTTGCTTCCGATTTTTTGTTGAGTATAGTTTGGAGAGTTGCAACTTTTGTCAGTTGGATTACCGGAAAATCTTCGATGATTTCGCGTGATTCGGTGGTCAATTCAAATGTTATTAATAATTTTGATGGCAGCAAAATTACCCGAACTCTCGATTTTAAATACCTCCCAATTTCGAAATCGATAAAACAAACTGCAGAGTTTTTAAAAAGAGACATGCAATCCTAATACTTTCGTCATTCCGAACTTGTTTTGGGTTCTGTCAATAATTTATGAGATGCTGAAATGAATTCAGCATGACGAAAACAACAATTACGCATGGAACACCAGCAAAGGAGTATTCGCATGAAATGCCATTTTCCGGGCCAGACTGGGATTAAATAATCTCGAAATCATATTTCTTTTGTGCGTGGTTAACGAAAGGATATCTATTTTTTCTTCTTTAATAAAATGTTCGAGCGAATCCAAAGTATTGTTTCCTACAATTAGCCGGCATTCAAAAGCTTCGCTTCTGTATTTTTCTTTCAATATGTCTTTCATTCCGTTTAATTTTGCCAAATCCCATCCGTTTCCCTTAGGATGCCCAACATGCGCACAAATCAATTTAATATCGAAAGGATAAAGAATCGACATTAATTTATCGAGTGCAACAAAATCTTTTTCATCGAAATTAGTGGCATATAAAACAGTTGAAAAATGTTCCAGCTCTTGATCCGGAGTACTTTCAGGAACTACTAAAACAGGTACCCGGGCATTGTACATTACATCGGCAGTAGTACTTCCCACTGTTTCTCTTTGTTCAGAATTTCCTGAGTTGCCCATTACTATCAACTGAGATTTATTTTCTTGCGAATAAGCCAAAATATCTTCATCGGCATACCCTGATTTAATAATAAATTCTGAAGTAATTGTTTCCCATCTTTCTTTTCCAATCTCATTTTTTATTTCAGAAAAAAACTTCTTAAAATTTGTATTGGCATTTTTTTCGGCATACTCTACTTTCATCAAAAGAGCTGAGTCGTACGCATAAACATCGCTAAACGGAATGGAGTGGATAAGCGGATTAATAAAACTGTGCATAAAAACCAATTTTACTTGCAAGTGGATGGCAATATTAAAGGCCATTTTACAAGCTTTTTTAGAACTTTCAGAGAAATCTACCGGAACTAAAATATGCCGTTCGTGCAACTTGGTTTTACTGTCCGGAATAATTGTCTTTTTCCCGAGAAAATCATCTAAAATGGGTATGGCATTAACAAGGTCTTTTTCGAGAATTTTAACCCGAACTGTTGATGATGCAGCACCTTCAATTAAATTGATGTTTTCCAGATCACATTCAATTTCGTTTGCCTCAAATCGCATTTTTAAAATAAGTGCTTTGGAATAAGGCAAAACTACGATTGTAATTAATTTTTCTTCCATGACTTTTTGGTTTTAGTTGAACATTGTTTCCTTTCTCATTTATTCGAACGAAAGCCAAATAAGTTACAATTTTTGCTTGAAATTCAATAAAAAAGGGCGATCCGTCAACTGACGGACCACCCTCCATGGTGTATTGCTATTTCCCTCGAAATTAAATTCCGAAAGCTTTTTTAATTTCATCAACAAAATCGAGTTTCTCCCAGGTAAAAAGTTCAACTTCTTTTTCAACTTTCCCTGCATAAGGAGATTCGAAGGTTTTTGTAACGGTTACCGGAGTTCTTCCCATATGTCCGTAAGCAGCCGTTTCCAAATAAATTGGGTTGCGTAATTTTAAACGCTCCTCAATTGCTGCAGGGCGTAAATCAAAAATGGCTTTTACTTTTTCAGAAATCTCACCATCAGAAAATTTAACGTTTGATCTACCATACGAATTTACATAAACTACCACTGGTTCAGCAACTCCAATTGCGTATGCCAATTGCACTAAAATTTCGTCGGCAACTCCGGCAGCAACTAAATTTTTAGCAATGTGGCGAGATGCATATGCAGCCGAACGGTCAACTTTCGATGGATCCTTTCCAGAGAAAGCACCACCACCGTGTGCACCACGTCCGCCGTATGTATCCACAATAATTTTGCGACCTGTTAAACCAGTGTCTCCGTGTGGACCACCAATAACAAATTTGCCGGTTGGATTTACGTGGTAAATAATATCGTCGCCAAAAAGAGCCTGTAATCGTGCTGGTAATTTTGCAACAATTCGTGGAATCAAAATATTAATTATATCTTCCTTAATTTTTGCCAACATTGGTTCGTCAGCATCAAACTCATCGTGTTGTGTAGAAACTACAATTGTGTGAACTTTAACCGGAATATTTTCTTCAGAATATTCGATAGTTACCTGCGATTTTGAGTCAGGACGCAAATAAGTCATTACTTTCTCTTCGCGACGAATATCTGCCATTTCCTGCAAAATAATGTGCGATAAATCCAAAGAAAGTGGCATGTAATTATCTGTGTCTTTGCTTGCGTAACCAAACATCATTCCCTGGTCGCCAGCACCCTGGTCGTTTTTATCTTCTTTGTCAACGCCACGGTTAATGTCGTCGCTCTGCTCGTGAATGGCAGTAAGCACGCCACACGAATCTCCGTCGAAACGGTACTCTGCTTTTGTGTAACCAATTTTATTGATTACGCTGCGAGTTACTTCTTGCACATCAACATAAGCACTTGATTTTACTTCTCCGGCCACAACAACCTGGCCGGTAGTAACCAATGTTTCAATGGCTACTTTTGAATTGGCATCGAATGCCAAAAACTGGTCGAGCAGTGCATCCGAAATTTGATCGGATACTTTGTCCGGATGTCCTTCCGAAACCGACTCACTTGTAAATAGGTAATTCATATTCCCATGTATTTTTACCGGTACCCGGTAATTATTAATATAAAAAAATGTGGGACAAAAGGTTGAGAAGCTGCATGCAGCGATTGCTTTAGCATTTTTTCTTGTGGTTGCAATCAATCTCAAATTTATCCACTTAACGGGTGCAAATGTACTATTCTTATTTTGAATAAAAAAAGAGTTGTTAGGATTTTTTTAATTGGGGCGATGCGATTTCCAAATCGCATAATTTTTAATAGCGAATCGGATTTCGCCACACCCAATCACGCCATTAAAATAGAATTTTCACCTTCAGTATAATTCGCCTTTAAAAGAAATGCTTTTATCTGTTCGCGAGCACCGTAATTTGTAACCAGAGAAACAATAAAAATTTCTCCTACCATTGGAATTTCTTCAAAATGAATTGTGGTTTTTTGAGTGGTTTTTGATTTAACAACATCGATAAATCCATTAATTATTATTCCTTCTTGTTCCAGCGATTTTGCACGTTGCCGGGTTTTTCGTCCGGCTCCCCAAACCCAAATATTTGGGTAAAATGGATTGTTTCTCTCCGACCAGCGTTTGAAATATTTAGCTTTGGTTTTGAAAAATGCTTTGGTTGAATAGCGCTCGTCGGTGCGGGTTAAACGAGTTGAATAGTCGTGCCATTCTAAAAGTGGTTCGTCCAATTTTGCCATTTTAACTTCAGCTTCCAAATAGCGTAATTGCATTTCGTAATCTTCCGGGAAATCGCCATTCAAACAACCTGCATATTTTTCTAAAAGTTCCTTTCTGAAAAGAATGGTTGGATTGACAATTGGAATTTCTACAAACTGATTTAATTCAATTTCTTTGGGTGAATGAAAAGAGTTTGCCCAATTCACAAACCGCACGAAACCAATAGTATTTTCGTTGTGAGCAACGTATTTTACTTTTGAACCAACAAATCCAATTTCAGGATTATTT
>JABMPI010000131.1 GCA_013203755.1 Bacteroidota bacterium | reverse complement strand
TACCTCTACCGTTTCCTCAACTTCTTTTTCAACAGAAACTTCTTCTTCTTTTTATTTTTCTTCTACAACCGAAATTACAGGTTCTGGTATTTCTTCAACTTCTTCGGCAATTACTTCTACCGTTTCCTCAACTTCTTTTTCAATAGCAACAACTTCTTCCACTTTCTCTTCCGTTTGTTCTTCAACCTCAACAGCCTCTTCTTTTACATCTGTTACAATTTCTTCAGGCTGTGGTGTCTCTTCAACATTTTCAACTCCTTCCGAAGCAACATTTTGCTCAGAATTCTTAAGGTCCGATTTCTCCGTACTCATTAACTCTTCCGAGTTTTTTAGATCTTTAGGTTCCATTTCTACATAATTTTATACCATTAACAAATGGTGTGCGTAAATATTCGTCTACGAAAATAGGAATTACCCCCTAATACTCAAAGTTTTTAAAGTAAAATATAATGAGTATCAATTATTTAATTGAATTAAGCACAATTAGAATACTTTACACATTCAGCTGTAATTCACTCAATATTAGCTCTTTTTGAAAATTGTCCAATTTTCCAAGGATTTTACAGAAGGCTTTCGTCCATAAAAATAATCGTCTAGTTTAAGCGCCAGCCAACGATTTACAGAGTTTTGTCTAATTCCCCATCGAAATCTATTATGAATGAAATTATTGGGATGCGAAAAAGGACAGACCGCTACACAACGACCACAATCTGTTCCCACTTTGCACCAATAGGTAAAACATTTTTCATGATTTATCTTCCAGGGTTGCCAATTTTCATCCTTTTTACCAGACTCGCATGAAATTGCATTAGAAGGACAATTGGTAGTACATTTTTTACAAATCTCACAAAATTGAATTACGGTTGAATCGATTGGTTTCCGATTCACATTTAACTCCAGATTGGTTGTTATTACACCAATTCTAACTCGTGATCCAAGTTTAGGAGTCATCAACAATCCCATTCTTCCTATTGTTCCAAGTCCGGCATCCTGCGCTACAATAGGGCAAATTAAGCGATAGTTTGCATCGATGTGCGCACGTGCATCAAAACCAAGGATGCGAATAAACTGAGCCACCTGAACCGCAATTGCTCCGGCATTTAAATATTGCTGTGCCGACTCCATTACAATTGGCCCTTTTGGCGCGTAACTCAACGACTCATGATTCATTTCAACAGTAAAAGCAATGGCAAATTTGTGATTTAATTCCACTTTATTTCCGTAGTCTTCGCCCCTTCCTACATGAGAATAGATGTGATGGGGTTTTACCAAAGTAAATCCAACATCAACTGCTCCCAATTTTATTGTCCAGTTTTTCAGAAACGATGAAATTCCGTTGATATCAATTTTGTTTTGAGGTTTGTTGGAAACTTCTTTTTCAACAAGAGGTTGCAATAAATCTACCGCCGTAAAGGTTGCAGCAGCAGCGTTAAAAAGTAAAGAATCGTAGTATTTTGAATCGGGACTTAATAAGCCATGTTCTTTTCTGAATAACTCATCTTTAAAACCATTTTCTGGTTTGCTTTTATAATATTTCTCATATTTTTCGGTTCCCACTTCCAACTCCTGCCTCGAAAACATAATGTCTCTTTCATCATATCTTTTTTCAGGAATTTTATAGGCAATTATCTTGTTTCCAAACGGTAGAATTACAACTATAAAACCGGATATAAATAAAAAGAGAATTAGAAACTGAAACCAATTGGGAAGTACAATCCAACTATTTATAAATAGAATTGCGCCCAAAAGCAGGATTGCTGGAATTACTTTACTTACAGCTTTTTTTTCCTTTTCAACAACAGAATAAATTAGAAATAAGATGAAAAACAAAAGGCTTAAAAATAGAATAAATTGAGTGATGATATAAAGTGATTCCATCGGATTTAACAAGTTTATTGATGAAAACAAAGTTAAAATTATTTTTGAGTCAACTTCGAATCGAACCTGGTAACTCATCCCCCAAACCAAAAAATTCCATCTGCCCGCAAACAAATGGAATTCTTTACGATTATCGAAAACTTCGAATTAACCTCTTACTATTTCCTCAATTTCATCTGGATTAATCGGAATGCGTTCACCAATTATTTCACTTCCGGTTTCAGTAACTAAAATATCGTCTTCCAAACGAATTCCACCAAAATCGCGGTACTCATTTACTTTATCGAAATTAATAAAGTCGGAGTTAATACCTTCAGCTTTCCACTTGTCGATTAAAGCAGGAATAAAATAGATTCCCGGCTCGTTTGTAATAACAAATCCAGGTTCTAATTTACGCCCCAAACGTAAATATGCAGTTCCAAACTGGTCAACCGGACGAACCTCGTCATCGTACCCAACATAAATTTGTCCGAGGTCTTCCATGTCGTGAACATCTAATCCCATCATGTGTCCTAAACCGTGAGGAAAGAACATGGCATGAGCACCATTCCTAACTGCTTCTTTTACATCACCTTTCATTAAACCTAACTCTTTTAGGCCGGAAGCAATAACTTCGGCGGCTTCCAGATGAACCGACAAATAAGTAACTCCAGGTTTTGTAAGTTCAGTCCCCCTGTTATTTGCAGCCAAAACAATTTCATATATTTCGCGCTGTTTTTGAGTGAACTTACCACCCACCGGAACTGTTCGTGTAAAATCGGAAGCGTAATGCAATAAAGACTCAGCGCCAGCATCAGTCAACATTAAATTACCCTCTTTCAATATTTTTGAATGGTCGTGATTGTGCAACGTTTCACCTTGTTGCGAAAGAATAATTGGAAAGGATGTCATGCCGCCACCAGCCAAAGCAATTCCTTCAATGGTACCCGCTATTTTTTGTTCCCATGTTCCGGGTTGCGCCATTTTCATAGCGGTTACATGCATGTTATAACCAGTTGCACACGCCTTTTTTATTTCAACTAATTCAGCAGGTTCTTTTATTGAACGAATATCAATTACAGCTTTAATTAATTCCAGCGAAACATATTCCTGAATACGCAAGGATGAAATCCCCAACAATTTTTCGAGCAGCATTTTATTATCGCCACGATAAGGAGGTAAAATATGAACTCTTCTCCCTTTTTTTATGGCTTCCAAAACAAAATCGAAAAGTTTTGCAAACGGAGCGGTGTTAACAATGCCAGATTTAGTGGCATTTTCTTTTAACGGCACTTGTGCCCCCATCCAAATTATATCTTCAATATCTACATCATTGCCAAAAATATAATCTTCGTCGTTATCAAAATCTACTACGCCAGCCAATCCTTGAAAATCGAGTCCAAAAAAATAGAGAAACGAACTGTCTTGTCTGAAATGGAAAGTATTATCTCTGCAATTCATTGGAGAATCTAAATTCCCTAATATCAAACCAATTCCTTTTAATCCTTTATTATGCAGTGCTTTTCTCCGATTTACATAAGTACTTTCTTCAAACATATTATTGTATTTTTCTGTTTCTCAAAATTATTTTCCACGAATATATCACTAAAATATCTTTTTTTAGAGTTCTGAATAATATTTGATTCGAATAAAAGAAAATCTGTTGAACAAAAGAATAACCTAACTTCTACATTCCCGTACACTATGATAAACAAACTAAACAAATCAGTTATGAGCAACGCATTAACAGGCTATTTAAACAAACGTATAAAGGAAGAAAATTCCATTGAAAAAGATAATTGGGTAACTGCAGGACCGGTTATTACAATTTCGAGAGAGGTAGGTTGTACCGGCTTAAAACTGGCTAAGATTATTGCCAGCCGACTAAATAATAGAAAACATTTGAGTGAATGGCGAGTGCTTAGCAAAGAAATTTTTCATCAAAGTGCAGTGGAATTAAATATGCACCCTGAGCATGTTCGACGGATTTTTAAACAATCGGAGAAATATGCTTTTGACGAAATTATAAAAGCGTTCAGCAATAAGAACTACAAAAGCGAACGAAAAATTATCAAGACAGTTATTGATGCTGTTCGTAGTTTTGCTATTGATGGTTATTCAATAATAGTTGGTCGGGCCGGACATATTATTGCCAGCGACATAAAAAATGCATTGCACATTCGGTTGACTGCCCCCTTAGAATATCGCATTAAAATGATTCAGGTAAACGACAATTTAAATCGCGAAGAAGCTATTCAATTTATCAATAAAGTTGAAAAGGAACGAATCGCATTTCGGAAAGCTATTAATGAAGAAAAATTACGTGAAGAACTTTTCGATTTAACGATTAACCGAGCTAATTTCACCAACGATGATATTGTTGATATAATTGAATTAGCAATGGAAAAAAAGGGAATTTCGAAGATGTAAAAACTAAAGTTCAGTTTTATTAAAATAGTGTTGATGTTGAACTTAAATTACGGGACAAACTAAAACCAGTCCAATCAATATTATTAATTAATTGCTCGAAACAGTTTACTTTGCCAAAAAGAAAATCAGTTTCCCGATCCTCCTTGTCGTAACACATCATTGGGTGTTGCGAGATAATTTTATTTGTAATTTCTAAATTTTTTGTTGCCTGCAATGCATGATTTCCCCATAAGAACCAGGTAAACGAATTGTTTTGCGAATTGATATAATTTAATAATTCAGCACTAAAATCTTCCCACAAATTTTTGTGACTTCCCGGAATTCCCGGTTCGCAAGTAAACGAAGTATTTAAAAGAAGTACTCCCTGTTTTTCCCAATGTTTAAATAATTTATTTGGAGGTAACACGGGGAATTCATTGTCGAATTTTTCTTTTAACGGATTGTAATTAATCGCTTTACCGGTGTGTGCTTTGTACAGGGTTCGCAATATATTTTTTAACGAAACATTTCGAAAAGGTTCGTTCCACGATTTTAGTGTACCCACTTCAAAAGCACGTCCGGTGGCAACTCCGGGTTGTGGATACGGGTCTTGCCCAAGAATAACAACTTTTACCAATGACAATGGCAATTCTAAAAAGCGCAATACTTTTTCTGCTGAAGGAGTAAATTCATTTTTTATTATTTCCGATTCAATTTTATCGATTAAATACAATATTTCCTTTGAAAGAAAAGGTTTCCAATCGGGGTGAATTGTTATGTTTTTTAGAAATAATGAAGTCATTTGCAACTATTCTATTTGAAATTCAGCAGGTGACCTTGGAGTCACCTGCTGAATTTTACTATCCAGTAATTTTAGAAGGCAAGCCCTTTACATTCACTGGTTTTTCGGCATCGGGTTTAATTTCGAACATATCGTTGGGCGATAATCCACACTCTACTATCATTTCCAAACAATACTGTAATTGTCCTAATTCTCGCCCCGTGTTATTTGTTCCGAAAGCAAACTTTACACCTGCCTCTTTTGCCATTTTTATCATGGTAGCATTTGGTGTTTTGTAGCGCGCATTAATTTCTAACGCTATGTTATTATCAGCTAAAACCTTAACCACTCTTGCCATACGTTCTTTGGTCCAAAGTTGCTCGTATTCACCCCTAATTACTTCTGGTAAAACGGTAGGATTTACATAAATATCAACCGGTTCCTGCGAGAAAATGGCTTCTATTTTCGCCACCAAATCATCCATAAATTGTTGTTTATCGTCTACCCAAACTTCTTCGGGCATCCAAATGCGGTTTCGGCGCCCTTTAGAATCGGTAAATGTCATAGCATCGGTAAACACGTAATCGAATTTTGCAATGGCTTCTTCAGAGAAGAGGGTTATCCACTCCCGCCCCTCGGCTTGCATTCCTTTAAAAGTTGGACTACCGGCCACTTCGTTAATGTAAGCATACAACGAAGAGTCGTTGGTTACCGGGAAATGCAATCCGCAGTTGGGTGCAATTCCGTAGTTAATTCCTACTTTTTGTGAATTTTCAACCACTTCATCAACGGTTAAACCACCTTTTAAATGCACATGAAAATCGACAAATGGAAAACCAGCCCGCATTAGCTTTGTAATCGTTGAATCCCAATTCTCATCTTCAACCTTTTTCTTTTTTCCTTTGGGGAGTGCCTTTGCGCGAATGTTTTTGTAATAAGTTGTACTCCCCGGGTCATGCGATTGTAATGCAAAAGTTCCTTTGCCCAATTCCCAGTCTTCAGCACCTTCCCAGCGCCAGGGATTTTCGGGCTCAATGTAGTCATTCACTTTTACGTTGTTTATAAAAATTTCAATGTGGTTTTCTACCACTTTAATTCGTATTTTAAACCATTCGTTATCTTCTACAACAGGGTAATACACATTCCGAATACTAAAAATACTACCGGTTTTTCTCCTTTCGGGATGCATTTTGGACGATCCCCGGTAGGAGTTGTTTATTTGAATTTCGTATCCCTTTTCGGGGTAACCTTCTTTTGTATAATTTGTATGAATGTATATTCCAGAATTGGAATGTTCCAGCGTTTTTACCTCAGCTTCAAACTCAAAGTTTGTAAAATCACCTTCATAAAAAAGATGACTGCGCTCACCATTACATTTTATCATTCCGTTTTCCAGCGAAATACTCTCTGGGTTTTCGCCCGATTTTTTCCATCCATCCAACGTTTTACCGTCGAAAATAGTTTGCCAATCCATTGATGGTGGTGGCGTTGACTGACAAGAAAATAAAAAGATAAGGGATACTAGTAGTGAATAATTTCTGATTCGTTTCATGATTTTTGGTTTAGATATAGAATAAAAAACCAAAACTAGCGAATTATTTAATATACTCAACCAAATAGTTTTTATGCTTTTATACTCGTTCTTTTTCTGGGATCAAATGAACTTTCTGGGGGTAAAAGGTTTTTATGAATATGAAACCACAACTCCTTTCCACTTCACCCAGAAATTTCACTTGATTCATTGGCATTCGTGATTTTGCTTTGCTCTATTCCCGAAAAGCTATCTGGATTGAGTATAGTTGTGCCTTGTACACGCTAACAAAGCAAAAAATGGAAAAATGAAGCCTTGTTAGTTGTGACAAAGCTCCAAAATCCAAAAAGTCGGCCTTGTTAGTGCTGACTAAGCAAGAAAATTCAAAAAGTGAAGCTTTGTTAGTACTGATTTTGCAAGAAATTTCAAAAAGTTGGCTTTGTTCGTGTTGACAAGCCTTCACTTTTTGAAAAGTGAGCATTTGTTAGTACTGACTTCAGTAAAAAATTAACTTATGCTTATTTGTTATTTCACGATTATTAGTAAATTAGTAGTGATAATACACCAAAGCACCCATAACACATCCATATCCTGTTTCGGCCTGCTAATGGTAACCCGTCTTCAACCCAAAAATAGAAATTGTATGATTGAAAAATTAATCGCATCAAGCCGCATTACCGAGGTAGATACGGTAAGTACGAAAACCAGTGGGGCTTTTGCAAAAACTACTTTAAACACTGATCTCAATCTGGTTGAGATTAATACGCTCCTTGTGTCGACCACACAAAAGCTGACGATTGCAATTAAGCGTTCGCAGTTTGAGTCTGTGTTAGACGAAAAAGACGAAGTGCGCGACATAAAGATACGCGCCATCTATTACCTTCTGTTTGGTTTATTGCATCATCCAGAGCCAGAAATAAGTGCCGCTGCCCAGGTGGTATTAAATGAGTTCGAAAAGTACGGACTGGCCATGGTAAGCGAAGGTTATGGGGTAGAAAGTTCGCATGTTTCTTCTATGCTTACAGACTTTGCAAAACCAAAAGTGCAGACCGCCATTGCCCTGCTTACTGGCGTTGCACAGCTAATTACAGAACTGGAAGCCGCAGAAACAGATTTTGAACAAGCCAGTATTGCCTACGACGAAGAAAAAGCCAAAGAAGGGGTTTTGGAAAGTGCCTCTGTTGTTAAAAAAGAGGTGGTTATAATTATTAACGAAAAACTATTGGTTTACCTTAACGCAATGGTGTTGGTAAACGCAGCTACTTACAGCGAATTTGCACAAACCGTAGCGCAAATAATAGCAGATAACAATACGGCAGTTAAAAAACGCCGTAATAAAAATACGGATACCGATGAATAATTTCAATTGAAAAATTAAAGTTGAAGGAGAAGTGTAATAGATGGGTTACTTCTCCTTTTTTTTATGCTTTGTTTTTGGTTGAACCTTATGAAAATAAAATATGAGGTTTATTAAACTTTATAGTGATTGTGAAGTGGCGCGAACGTTTTATAACGGTTCGTGTATGATTTCGTAAGGGATTGCCGATTTCAAACCTATCAAGTTACCACCCAAAATTAATGCGGGTGATACCGTTCGAAAACCTCTGAAACCCTTATGAATTATACACATTGTTGAACTAAACCCGCTTTGCGGGAGCTTATGCTCAAAACAATAAGTTTCCCACAAAATAGTAATATTTTATATGGATTCCTTAACGCATGGAGCATAAATTTCAAAGCTATATTAGACTTACTTTTAAAGATATTTATTCGTATCTTACAAATGGCTTAATTAATCAGATTTTGTGCAAAAAAATGAAAATTATTTATTCTTGCAATCTCCTATACAATAACTCCTTACGGATATTTTTATTAGAAAAAAGCGATTGAAACCACTATATAGAAATCACTATCAATTTATCACTGATTTTCGAAAAATGTTTAGTTCAACACAGCCTCCAATCTAAAGCGTATGCAAGCAATGCTTTATTAGAGGCTAATTGTT
>JABMPI010000130.1 GCA_013203755.1 Bacteroidota bacterium | reverse complement strand
AATGATTGGAAAAAATTGATGAGTCTTGTACAATCGAGGGGTTGCTAATTTTCATAATCTCGTCTTTCAGATTATCGCCAACATTAATTTTTATGGAAGGGTATTTCAAAATTAGTTTCTCCAGTTGCTTATCGTCCGCATTTTGTGTCCATACATTTAATGCCGAAAAGGTTGCCTGATCAAGAAATTCATCCAATTCGTCCTCGTTAAATTCAATTCCGCAAATAGAAACTGCCCTTAATTTTAACAGCGTTTTTAATTTGTATAGAGAGGTAATATCCAGTTTTGTATTGTTCAAATTTACTTTTTGTAAATTGGTGAATTGCATAATAATATCAAGGTCATCTTTTGTTAAAGGCATACCTTGCATGTTGAGGTTTATAATTTTGCTTTTAATTTTCCCTAATTTTTTCAGGCTTTCCCGGCTGTAATTTGAGCCTTGAAAAAAAATAACTTCTACTTCGTCTGATCCGTTAAATAAATAATTGGTTGAACAGTAATTCGAATTAAATTCATTTAAATCTGGAAGGTCGAAGTTTAATGAAGCAAGCAGATTTGCAGCTTTTTGGTATTCGTTTATCAGTACAAATAAGCTGTCTTCTTTTTCTAATTCATTTAGTTTTGTCTCGAAGTTTCCACCAGCTTTTATCCATTTGCTTAAAATGTTTTTTTCGTCGATGGTAAGCTGTAACTTTCCATCTGGTGGCATGTGGAATTTGTGTTCTTGTGGTAATTGAATTGCCTTAAAAAGAATTGATTTTCCATTAGCAGCGCCCTCAATTATGTCTCCACTTTCTCCACCCTTTAAAATATTTTCGGGGGTATTCAGTTGTAAGTCTCCTTTAACTTTATCTAAACCATGGCAACTAATACATTTCCGATTCAAAATAGGAGCAACTCCAGCCTCAAATAGTGTTGTGGTACTGTCAAATGTGCTGGTTTTTTCAGATTCATCTGTTTGTTTTTGAGGAAAACCAAGCACATTAACACCATGAGTTAGCTGAGCTCCTTTGTGTGTGGAGCCGATTAAAACCACCAGAAATATTACCGACAGAATTTTTTTAAAGTTGACATTCAAATCGAGGATAAATAGGAATATCCAACTTAATAACGCAACCGCAATTCCACCCCATTTGTGCAAATTTATTATTTCGTTTTCGTAGGCATTTTGAATAGAAAAAAGAATTCCAAACAGTGCAACAACGCTGGCAAATAAAGCGTTGGTTGCCAGCAGTAATTTCTCAGTATCCGTTGAGAATCTCCGATGGTGAAAAAATAAAAAATAGATGACAATTAAGATCCCAAAAACTATTGGAAAGTGCAAAGCCAGTGGATGAAGTTTGCCCATCCATTGTAAAAATGCTTCGGGCTGAATTTTTTGATCATAAATAGCAAGGACGATCATTAACGGGTTTAAAATCCACAAACACAGATCGAGTATTTGGTAAATTTTCTTCTCACTCATAAGTTAACTAATTATATCGGGAATTACATTGCCAGCAACATCAGTTAACCGATATCGCCTTCCTTGATTTTTGAACGTAAATTTTTTGTGATCAATTCCCATCAGGTGCATCACTGTTGCCTGAAAATCATGAACGTGCACGGGCAGCTTGGTTATGTTGTATCCAAAGTCGTCGGTTTCGCCAAATACACCAGGTTTTACACCACCGCCAGCCATCCAAATTGTAAAGCAGCGCGGATGATGATCTCTGCCATAATTTTCTTTGGTTAATTTCCCCTGGCAATAATTTGTTCTGCCAAATTCTCCTCCCCAAATTACAAGTGTTTCATCAAGCAAACCTCGCTGTTTTAAATCTTTAATTAATGCTGCAGACGATTGATCAACATCTTTGCATTGCCCCTCAATTTCTTTGGGTAAATTTCCATGTGTGTCCCAACCCTGGTGATATAATTGAACAAAGCGAACTCCATTTTCAGATAATTTGCGCGCCAGTAAACAGTTTGCGGCATAAGTTCCGGGAACCAGGCAATCCGATCCATACATTTTAATAATCGATTCCGGCTCGTTCTGCAACGACGTAATTTCCGGAACAGCCATTTGCATGCGATAGGCTAATTCGTATTGCTGAATTTTAGTTATAATCTCGGGGTCGCCAATATTTTTGTATGATTCGTTATTTAATGCTGAAATTTCATCGAGCATTGCTCTTTTGTCGGTGCGATTTATAAATTCCGGGTCGGTTAAATATTTAACCGGTTCTTCGCCACTGCTAAACTGAACGCCCTGATGAATAGAATTTAAAAATCCGTTGGACCATAATTTAGAATAAACACCCTGCCCATTTCCTTTGCCCTTGCTTAATAAAACACAAAATGCAGGCAGGTTTTTATTTTCACTCCCTAAACCGTAGCTAATCCACGAGCCCATACTGGGGCGGTTTCCAACTTGCGCACCCGTTTGGAAAAAGGTAAGCGCAGGATCATGATTTATGGCTTCGGTGTACATGGAGCGTACAAAACACAGGTCGTCACTCATGTCAGCCAAATGTGGTAGAATTTCGCTAAACCAGGCTCCACTTTCGCCGTGTTGAGCAAACTTAAATTTGCTGCCAGCCAGTGGAAATTTGGCTTGATTGGCCGTCATTCCAGTAAGTCGTTGACCTTTTCTGATACTTTCGGGAAGATCTTCGCCATGCATTTTTTGAAGCATGGGTTTATGGTCGAATAAATCTAATTGTGAAGGCGCTCCATTTTGAAAAAGATAAATTACACGTTTTGCTTTTGGTGCAAAATGGGGTAGCACATTTGCAAAAAGATCCTCTTCATTTTTGCT
This sequence comes from Bacteroidota bacterium, assembly GCA_013203755.1. Taxonomy (GTDB): domain Bacteria; phylum Bacteroidota; class Bacteroidia; order Bacteroidales; family Prolixibacteraceae; genus Draconibacterium. The sequence continues at coordinate 4,900 of JABMPI010000130.1, read as the reverse complement.
TTCAAAAATTCCGGGTACCATTAGCGAACCCAATGCCAACCCACCTACACCCAGACTTAGTTTCGATAAAAACTTCCGTCTGTTTTGGTTTAATAAATGCTCTTGAAATTCTTTCATCGCTATATATTAAGATCTTGTAATTGCTTCTTCTAAATTGTAAATGATTAAAATGGTCTTCATTAATGCACCGGTTTCAGGTTTGCTGTAATCTTTTTCGGGGTGACCAAATTCACCAATCTCCAGGGTCGATTTTAATAAATCCGGATTCTCTTTGAAATATTCTTGTTGCGCAGTGCAGTAATCCACTAATTTGTTTTTTTCAAATTTCGATGGCTTCCGAACCAGAATAGTTTCAAATGCTTGTTCTATTTTTTCATCCAGACCTTTGGCTTCAGTTGAAATATTTTCAGCTAATACCCTGCATGCTTCCAGTACCGTGGGGTCGTTTAGCATGGTTAAAGCTTGAAGTGGCGTGTTTGTTCTCGAACGACTTCCCTCGCATTGGTCTCTGCTACTGGCGTCAAAAATCATCATGCTAGGTGGGGGAGCGGTTAATTTGAAAATGGTATATAAACCTCTTCTGTAAAGTAATGGCCCGTGGTCTTGTTTATAACTTGCCAGCACTCCTCTGCCCGAAGTAGTACTTTCCCAAACGCCTTTGGGTTGGTACGGTTTTACGCTGGGCCCACCAATTTGAGGATTTAGCAAACCGCTGCTGCTTAATACCCAGTCGCGAATAATTTCGGCCTTAAATCTTAATCGTGGAGCCCTTGAATAATACACATTTTCAGGATCTTTCTCCAACTGTTTTTTGCTGACGTTGCTGGATTGACAATAAGTTTTACTGCTTAGAATTTTTTTAATCAAATATTTGATGTCCCAATCGTGATCCATAAAATCGATCGCCAACCAATCTAATAATTCGGGGTGTGTGGGTAATTCTCCTTGCAAACCATAATCGCTTGATGTTTTTACAATGCCTTTCCCGAAAATTTCCTGCCAAATAAAATTAACGAACACGCGAGCCGTTAACGGATTCTTTTTATTGATGGTCCACTGTGCCAAACCCAATCTGTTTCGTGGATAAGCAAGTGTGTCGAATGGCATAATCGATTCAAGAGCAGTGGGTTGTACCTGAACATCTGTTGGGGCATCGTAACTTCCCCTGCTTAGAATATAGGTGGGCTTTTTTACAATGCTGTCGCCCATTACCGAAACTTGCAAGGTACTGGTATCAACGGTATTAATATACGGCATCAACGTTTTTCGTTCTTCCTTAGTAATAAATAACTTCGGATTTTTTGCTGGAGTTGACTGTCCCACATCTCCTTCGTAACCTATTTCTTTACTTTCATTAAAAAAAGCATACAACTGATAATAGTCTCTTTGCGAAAAAGGATCGAACTTATGATCGTGACATTGCGAGCACTCAATAGTAACTCCCATAATTGCTTTCCCGAAAGTATTTGTTTTATCTATATTGTATGAAACTCGGTACTCTTCGTCAATTACGCCGCCTTCTTCGGTGTATTTGTGATTTCTGAAAAAGGCTGTGGCTAAAATATTTTCTTTGGAAGCATTTGGTAATAAATCCCCGGCAATTTGGTCGCGAAGAAATTTATCGTACGGAATATTTTGGTTGAATGTATGGATTACCCAATCTCTCCATGGCCACTGCGAACGAATATTGTCATCCTGAAAACCGTAAGAGTCGGCATACCGTGCCAAATCCATCCATAAAATGGCCATTTTTTCGCCATAGGCTGGCTTTTGCAAAAGTGTGTCCAGTAGCTGATCGTACCAATTTTTGTCCGAATTACTTGTCCAATATCTGATTTCATTGTAGGTTGGAGCCAATCCGGGAATATCAGAAAAAGCACGTTTTATAAGTATTTCGTTAGAAGCTTCATCATTGTGGCCGAACCCTTTTTGTTCCAATTTATCAAGAATGAAGTTGTCAATTTCGTTCTTTGCCCAGCTTTTGTCGTTTGTTTCGGGCAGGGGAGCTTGTTCCGGAGCAATAAAAGCCCAGTGTTTTTCGTATTTAGCATCCTCTTTAATCCATTGTTTAAAAATGTCTATCTCTTCGGGTGTCAGTCTCGGAAGATTACTTTCGGGCAATGGCATCCGCACTGCTGGATCTTCCGATTCAATACGTCTTATTAATTCGCTCTCTTCCGGCGATCCGGATACAATCGCAAAATGGCCTTTGTTTACCAGTAATTCAGCAAAGGCTCCATCTCTTAAATCCAATCGTAATCCAGCTCTTCTTGTTTTTGCATCTGGGCCGTGACAAAGAAAACACTTGTCGGAAAGTATGGGGCGAATGTCCCGATTAAAAGAGACTTCATTGTTTTGCTTATTCTTTTTGTGGTTTGAAAAAAAGCTAATTCCCAAAGTTATTCCTGCAATAAAAATTACTGTAATTATTATGATGGTGTATTTTTTCATAGCCAAATTCCAGGTTTATTGAAGCTTTTTTTAGCGAATTTGAATTTCTTATACTCTTGTAAATTTATACGGATAAACTTTTCCTGAAGCCCACTGTGCAACGTAAATACTGCCTTCGTCGTCTACGCAAACATCGTGCGGATTACTTAATATTTTTTCGGCTTGCGAGAGAGGATTCAATTTATTGTTTTCATAAACCGACTCCGAGCCGCCCAAATTCGAAACTACTTTGTTCTCTTTATTAAGAATGGTAACGAAACCCGAATTAGCGTTGGACAAACTTGGAGACCGTAAAACGGCCGCATATAAATAATCTCCTTTAATAACAGGTCGGCAAACACAGGCTCCCGGCAAATGAATTATTTCTATTAATTTACCATCCAGCGAAAAGCGTTTGAATGCATTTCTTGTTCGGTCTGTAATAATTAACGTTGGTGTTGGATTCCGATAATCGATGCAAATTCCATGTGCATTATCGAAAAATTCATCGCCTTCACCTTTTCCTCCAAACGAATTTTTTAAACTACCGTTGGCATCGTAGTGTAAAATATGTTGCGCCCCGTAACCATCGGCAATATAAAATTCGCCATTTTTCAATACCGCAGTTTCAGTTGGTACAAATGCTTCCTTTTTTTTGTAGGCTGCAATGTCGGAAGGCGCATCAATCGTCAGAATCTTCTTTCCGTCGATGGTGGTTTTATAAACCTGGTGTTTATTTGTATCAGTGATGAATAAGAAATCTTCTTTCCCATTATGTTGAACCGTGAGTCCGTGAGCTCCCGGGAATTCAGTACCCCAGGTATCAATTAGTCTGCCACTTTTATTGTAAATTATGACGTTATTTTTTGTTTCATTGGTTAGCAAAAGAATTCGTCCTTTAACATCCTGAATCATTTCATGACAATCATTAACCGGCGTTTTTTCCGGATTGAGATCGCCCCACTTATTATCCAGACTAAACTTCATCTCGTTATGACCATATATTGGCCCTTTATTTTTGCTGAATAAATCTTTGGAAACTATAACTCCTGCAGTAGATAATGCTGAAGCTTTTAAAAAGGACCTTCTTTTCATAACAAGAGGTTTAAATTGAAAACTATCTGTAAATAGTTTATTAGTTAGCCTAATTTTATTTAAGTAATCACATCAAGGATATTAAGTTTAAGCTTCTTTTGTAAGGCAAATTAATGTCTTTGTTATCCCTAACAAAAAATAAAGTTCAAAATTACTACACACCGATGATATTGAATCAAATAAATAAACAATAAAAGATACGAAAAGGTTTAAAAAGAGTGGTTGGTTATTTATAATATAATGGGAGATGCTGGAATGTATCTGCGGACAATGCCAAATTGTTGCCGATATTGTGTATTTGACCATGAATTTGTTAAATACATTCTTTCTAATGTTGTTTCTTCACAGATTTATTATTGATTTTAATTTTTGATGAAGCTTATCAACAAAGCAAATTTTAATCTTTACTATCTTATTGACTGCTAAAGCTATTTTTTGTAACTTTAGATGAAGCACTGAAATCATTACCATGAAACGAATATGACGAAATTTCTCATGAGGGATGATTATTATCAATCGATTACATCGAGCACCATTGAAAACTTAAATTTTAATGAGATGAAAAAGTATTATTATCTGGTTTTAACTCCTGAATCACTAATTGTTTCGCATTTGGCTCCATTCGAATTTGGAAGTTACTTATCGGTAGGAACAAAAAAACGAATCCATGGGCAAAACATCTTTTTTGAGCTTAATCCGGAAAAATTAAAAGATATTCCGGCAGATTATATCGAATCGAAAGTGATTCCTTATCCTAATGGCGAACCAAAGCGTTCAGTATATTGCTCTATTTACCGCGTACTGGAAAAAACACCTTTAGCCGCTTTAAAAAATTTGTATCTTGTTACGGATGACGGCAAAGTACTTGAACTATTTTCTTCTGAATTCATGGAAACTGAAACCGAAGAAATGCACCTTTATCAGCAATTTAATCCGATTACGACACGAGTGGCAAGCAAACTGCTACCCAACGATTATATTCAGTTTTTAACTGATACGCGTAAACCCGTTTCGACACCTAAGTTATTCTTCGCCGAATTGCTTTTAAACGAGCTTGCAAATAATCCGAATGCACCATTATATAACTTACCTTATCCAAATCCGGATCATTTGCGCGATTGCCTTATAGCGCTGAACGTGACAAAAGGGAAGCTTACAAAAACCGTATTGCGTTTTATGCAAGGAGATATAAACTTCAGAACTATTAAAAATGGATTTTTTATTGGCAAAAAAGAGCGTTATCTTTTTTATCGTTTTCCTTCCGTTGAGGAACTGGAATCGAAATATTATAGTTGGTGGAGATCGGCATTAACCCAACATTTCTAAAAGCGAAATGAATTCAATTTTGAAAATTTAAGTTATAGTCTATTTTTTT
>JABMPI010000015.1 GCA_013203755.1 Bacteroidota bacterium | reverse complement strand
TTCTTTTTCCCTTTCTCTTCATTAAAATTTTGAACCGTAACTATGGCTATGCTTGAAAATTATAATTCTATAAAGAAAAAATTAACATCGTCATCTTTGAACAACTTATTTTAAACTTTTCACTAATGCTCAATGTAGCCAGTTTTTATTTGACACCTACTTTGATTTGCAATTTATAGATGGTAATTATTCAACTTATTCATTTTAAATGATAGGATTAAAAAGCGGCGCGCTACTTTATTTAAATTAATTGTAACGAAACTATAGGGATTAAACTGAATTCAATATGAATTTACAATAAATACTCCGACCACTGAAAGGGTCGGACGGGATCGGATGGGGTCGAATAAAACAGGCTAAAATACTACACTGCAAACATATACAGAGATAGAATAAGGATCGGAATTTTGTCTGCTATAACCCTTCTGTTTTGGGTAGTAAATCGTCAGTTTCGATAAATTCACCAGTCTTACTATTCGATTTTATTTTGATCCATTATTAAATTTAACACATCTATTTACCTGAGAAGAGCTCAGTTTTCAATCAAAAGTATCCAGCCTTTTCGGGGCTGAACAATTATTTCCTCATCCAACTCAAATTGGCGAGCCAATTGAAAATCTTTAATTTCAGGAGCTGTTACTACTGTTTTAGAACTTTTTATACCCAAAGCATTTTTATTGAGTTTTAGTTTTATTCGCTGAATTTTATCAGAAAAATTGCCGATGACAATTAACGAGCTGCCTTGCTTTTTATAAACCGTTGCTTTTACCTCCGGATTTGATGTAGTTACCAAAGGCTCATCTTCCCAGAATCCAACCATTTCAGCTTTATGAATTTCAAACTCATCCCAGATTTTCCAAACCGGACGAGGGTCACTAATAATTCCTTCAGTTAACCATGGGTGGCGAACTGTCATTCCAAACAACATTCCCAACCACTTGTTTCCACCGCCGTGCAACATGTCGCCCATGTGACCAAATGGAATGCCAGAAACTTCTACCAACCAGTTTTCCGGCGACATTTTATTGTAATTAAAACTTTCGCCAAACCACAATTTATCCATGTATGGAAAAAACTCGGTGTATTGTGTCGCCGGGCCTTTGGAGAATCCGGTATTCGAATGCAGGTCGAGTAAACAACCTGATTTTGTATTGTCTAAAACTTTACGAATTCGTTTTACAGTTCTGCGGTCGTAGGAAACATCATCGAGGTACAATCCATCGATATCTACATTTTTTACCAGCCACTCCAGTCCGGCAATGTAATAGTTGTACCAGCGCGAATCGCCCGGTGCATTTACAATGGATGCATCGGCACTTTTATCGGGGAAATATTGATACCACTGCGGACGATAACCGCTAACTAAATGCTCGCGCAACCAAGGGTAGCCACCTCCGCGACCGTTACCCAAAATCTCGTCGCCCAAACTGCGGAGTGCCCAAATTTCGGTGGTGTAATTTGTAAGCTCACGAATGGTATAATAGATTTTTACTTTCTGCCCTTTTTCGTGCATTTTTTCCACAAACCACTTCATAGAATCAACAGCAACAAAGGGGTAATTAATATGTGGATTATAATTGTTAGCATGATGCAGGTTTACAATTTTCACCCCACTTTCCAAATCCGCATCGCTTGGTAACGGATCTCCTCCATTGTGATAATAGCGGTCGGTAAATTGGCTTTTGTAATTAATATCTTTAACCGGAGTAATTAAAAACGACCACTCAAAATCCAGCTCTTCTCCTTTCTCGAAATCCCGGCTGCCGCTATAAACAGTTGCATTCACTTCATCCGAATTGCTTTCAATTTTAAAACCACCTTTATCTTCATTAAACCACGATTGAGGATATTCGGGGTGATATAAATTCAACAATGGTCCGTGGTAAGTACTTCCCCGAAGTTCGCACCAAAGTCCGGCATTTGCATTTCCTATCCAGAAACTGTCGTGCGGCCCGTTCCATTTCGAACTGTGTTTTTTAGGTAGGTTTGTTCCCGGCAAATCCATTCCCATCATATATTTGGCAACCTCGTTTCTGAAAGGTATTTCCAAACGCACGTCTTTAACTTTTATCGACTGCAAAGCTTTCAACTTAATCTTGTAATTGATGTAACCATCTGCTTCAATGGTTCCCACTCCGCTAATCTCAATGTTTTCTGAATAGCTCTTCCACGAACCGCTCATAACGCCCGGCTCATTTTTTAGCAGTTCCACATTTTGGGGCTCCGAAAATTGTTCTTTCCCTTTTCGGGTTTCAACTTCAAATGAAATCGGGCGATTTAAAATTTCAGTCCTTTTTACATCAAAAGAACCGGGGAATCCATTATCCGACATCCTCATTTTCTTTCCGGTAAAACCGTATGTTTTATCACCTAAAAACGAAATGGGTTGAAATGGGTTTGCAGGTTTATCGTCGATTCCCAAAGTTGAATTTAACCATCGTAACCGAGAATGTCGCCACGCTTCGCTGTCGCCACGGTCAGCTAAAATTTTAGTTCCAATTTTTAAACCAATTTTAATAGTTTGCGACTCCGCGTTTTCAGTACGGATTTTTATTGATCCGGTATAATTTCCACTGGCAATATTTTCAGGAATGTCAACGCCAATCCACAGTGGCTGAACATTTCCATGCTCTAAATCCACCCGTTTTACAAAGGGTTCGCCGTAAGGTCCAATTCCGCCCGTGTTAAAACAGGTTAAGTTTGAAATTGGAATTTCAGCATCGCCGTTTTTTAGAGATGAAAACTCAACTTTTAGGTCTTCCAAATCTTTTTGTGCAGCAAAAACCCCCAATTGGAAAGTGTAATATTCATTCTTTTGTGCTTCTCCTTTGAATTCATTTGAGGGGCCACTTTTAATCCATTTTTGAGGAATTTCATCCAACATTCGAATGGGTAGATTTCGGACTTCAGGAAAAACTAAAAAATCAGCGGTATGAATATTTACCAGTGAATCCTTCTCGGGTTGAAGTGCAATAACTTCCATGGGATAAAAGCTATCGAATTCGGTGCGCGATTGAAACTCTACCAATATAGCTTTTGGTAAATCTTCCCATTTTTCAAATTTCGACAACCAGCTTTTATTTGGCGAATTTTCTTGAGCTAAATAACCTTTATTATAAAAACCATAATTTTTTTGAATTTCATAGGACAAATAATAGAAATGGTATTTCCCACTCTTTTCAACCGGGCCAAAAACCAATTGGCAACGTTTGTTATCAATTTGAATTCGATGAATATTTTTTATTGTATCACCGGTTTCCTCGTGAATAATCACAAATCGTTTTTCATCTGTTTTTCTATCGTGGCGACGCCAGAGAATGTCGAGTGCTATAACATCGGCTGGTTCATCTACTTGTAAAACAGCTCTGTGATTGCCGAGGATTTCTTCCCAGGGAGTTGCTGGAGTTGTATAAAACGGCTTATTTTCGACGCTGCAACTAAGAAAATAGAAACAGATAAGAATCAAAAAATACTTCATCTTTTTAATAATAGGATTCTATTCTACATTTATGGTTTTAAGCGTAACTCGCTCTCCTGCATCAGTATTTATCACCAAATTTCCTTTCTTTTTTTGAACCTCCTTATTGGATGAAAATTCAGCACCATTAAACGGATTTGCAAGTACAATCTCGCCTCCTTTTTCAGAATAAATTTCAACTTTTATAACCTCTCCCTTTTCCATTTTTGCTGAAACAAGAAAAGCTCCATAAGTTCTGAGGCTGTTAAATTTTGCATTTTCCCAACTAGCGGGAATGGCGGGAAATAAGTTTATAACTCCAGCATGACTTTGAAGTAACATCTCCTGAATTCCGGATGCAAAAGCAAAGTTACCTTCTAAAGTAAATGGGCGATACAAAAATTTCGAATGTCCGGCTTTGCATTGGTCGCCATTTACATGAAATGAGTTTTTCAGGCAGAAACATTCGGCAAAAGTACGCAGAACGCGAGCGGCATTTTCGCCATCAAAAGCGCGTGCATACATATTTCCGAGCCAGCTAAACGAATAACCTGTCCACCCGTCGGAACCATGTTTCTCCAAATTTTGCAGCGTATTTAAGATTATCTTTTTATCGGCATCTCCGTTTGAAAAATCAACAGTTCCAAGAGGATGAAAACCCATTAGATGAGAAAAATGTCGATGCGATTCGTTGTAGGGAAATTCGGGAGCAAACATAAAACCACTTTCAGAATCGACAGTAAGTTCCGGCCATTCCGATAAAATTTGCAGCCACTTTTCAGCTTCGTCTTTTAATCCCAATTCTGTTGCCAATTCCGCTGCTTTTTCGTAATTCCAACGTATTAGTGCTAAATCAAAATTCGTGGTTGCTTCAAACCAGGCTTCCCTTGAATTATTGTAAATCTCAGGGCTGGAACTCATCAAAAGTTTCCGTTTTCCGTTTTTATCTTTTACAGCAATCTGGTCAAGAAAAACAGCCACATCTTTTAACCATGGATACGCACGTTGTTCCAGAAATTCCCGGTCCATGGAATATTGCCAATGCAAATAAAAGTGATGCCCCAACCACGAAGCTACCGATTGACCCATGGAATATTGAATCCAGCCGCCCATTGGTTCACCTTCCAGTGTTGTTACTCCGGGAACATTCATCCCTTCAACACCAAAATAATCTTTGGTATATTTTTTAAACACCGGACGGTATTTCCAAAGCCAATTCAAAAATCCCTCTTCCAAATCCAGGTAATTTCCTGCGTATGCCGGCCAGTAACTTAATTGCGTATTTAAATCGTGATGAAAATCGCCTTTCCATGGTGGTAATTTTCCGTGGTCGGCGGTCCAAACCGATTGCAGTGCAATGGGTGGCGCATCGTTGCGGGCAGCTGCCCCAAATTTGTACATTTCTAGATAATACTGTTTCTCCAGCAATTCGTCGGGGATAGTAATTTCCGATTTATTCCAATAATTTGTCCACCACTGCAAGTGCTTTTCCAGGGAAATTTTGTAACCTGTTTTTATTTCAGCAGCAACTACATCTGTTGCTTTTGGAGCTTTTTCCCAGCCTTTATTTTCTGAAGAGACCGACCAGCTGCCAAGCAAACTATTGTTGCCTGTTTCCCATTCGGTATAGATTTGATATGAAAAATCGCCCCAACCTTTTTGATTGTACGTAAAGGAATTCTCACCTTTTAAAATGTCTCCTTGCCGATATTCCAATTGGTTTAAATCGTTTCTCGATTGACTTGTTTGTGCCTCTTTATTTTCGCGATTATAGGCAGGCGACACCAATTCTATATTAATTGGTTCAGGAATATTTTCGAATTTGTACCAACCCATCGGTTTTTCGGCATGAATAAAAGTGGTGAGTTTTGCACCGTTTTCCCATTCTACAATACAAGTTGCAGTTTCAATATCGAGACTGGCGGTTTTTATTTTCCCCAAGGCTGCAATATCAAATTCGAGCGCACCAGCCGGAATTTTTGATGGCGCAGGTGATTTGTCGTAAGGTTCGTCAAATGCTTTCTGAACCTTTTTATACTCATCTGCTTTCCAATGTTCGTAAACATTTTTGAACTTCCATTTATCGAAATCGATGTTTTCCATGGGGCGCAAATCCCAAAGGTCAGCACGGTCGAGCGAGAAACGCAGTTTACCCTCTTTTTGCCAAACCAGGTTACCCACCATTCCATTACCAAGTGGCATGGCTTCGTCCCAAACCATTGCTAGTTCGTCAAAAACAAGGTTGTGCTTTTTGTCTACTTGCGCAAAGGCCGGCAGAATAACGATTATTGAAAAAAGAATTAGAAGGAATTTGATTTTCATATTTTTGGTTTATTGGCTGTAAAACAAACAGCAGGTTTTCTAAAGGACTAAAAAAAATTATTCAATACAATTAAAATAGAAATACCGCAACACACATTTATTTC
>JABMPI010000129.1 GCA_013203755.1 Bacteroidota bacterium | reverse complement strand
GGCAAAGTACTCTAACTGAAGGTTCTGATTTCAGTAATGGAGATAATCCATATATTCTTCCTTCGGGAATCGATTCCAACAATGATGGTTGGGACGATATTTATGATGGACAATTTGGAGGAACCTACTATGAAGCCATAGATACTGACAATGATGGTACTCCTGACTATTTAGATGATGATTCAGATGATGATTTAATACCGGACTCTATTGAAGGTTGGGATGAAAATGCAGATGGAGTGGCTGATGTACTACCTTCTGGTTTAGATTTAGATTCTGATAAAGATGGATTAGATAACAATTATGACACGGTAAATGGCTGGTCGCAACCAAATAATGCTACAGGAAGTAATGCCATACTGCAAGATACACCGGACGACGTGTGTATAGATGGTGAATTATTTGACGGTTTTGAGCAGAATGGTATCCGTGACTGGAGAGAATTAAAATTGGAAATACCATGTACCACCGTTAGGCCGTGTGAGTTCTTCATACCAAATGGATTCTCACCTAACGATGATGGAACCAACGATTATTTCTGGATAAACTTTGAAGATTGTCCTCTAATTGAAAGTTCAAAAATTGAAATCTACAACCGTTGGGGAAATCTGGTGTATAAAAAAGACAACTATGGAAACGATGGACAATGGTGGGATGGTCGTGCCAACGTTGGATGGACGATTGGGAATGACAGGCTGCCGCCGGCAACGTATTTCTATATCCTCTACTATAAAGGTGAACGAGATGCTGATACAGGAACTATATTCCTTAATAAATAAAATATGTTTAATCTGAAAAAAATAGAAAAAATGAAAATCAAATTAAATATTATCAAAGGATTAGGGATTCTGTTAATAGTTGCTGCAAGTTTAACTTCTAACGCACAGCAGGACCCAATGTATACACAATACATGTTCAATACTCAAACCATAAACCCTGCTTATGCAGGAACATGGGAGTCTTTGGGTTTTACAGTACTGGCTCGTCAGCAATGGGCAGGATTTGACGGTGCTCCTCAAACTTATACCTTTTCAATGCAGGCTCCCTTAAAAAACGAGAAGGTTGCATTAGGTTTGAATATGATTAGCGATAAAGTAGGTTTCGAAAAACGTTTCTACCTGTTTGGAGATTATTCGTATTTAGTACAGGTTAGCGAAAAATCAAATTTGCGACTAGGATTAAAAGGAGGGATCACCAATTATTCTAATGATCTGGAAAAATACACACTTCCAACTAGCGGTATCGATCCTTCTTTTCAAGGAAGTATTAAAAAAATAATGCCAAACTTTGGAGTTGGTGCATTCGTATATAATAAGAGATATTATGTAGGATTGTCTATCCCTAAAATTATCAATAATAAGTTTGAAGATGATTTAGAGAACTTCTCCGTTGAATCAGAAATAAGACACTACTACTTTATGGCAGGTTTAGTATTTGATTTAGGTGAAAATATAAAATTTAAACCAACTATGCTTACCAAAGCAACATTTACTTCATACACGGGTTCTCCTGTTCAGTTGGATTTGTCTGCTAATTTCTTATTCAAAGAAAAGTTCTGGTTAGGAGCTATGTATAGATCTGGAGATTCTTTTGGATTAATTGCCCAATGGATATTTGATAAAAAATTACGAATTGGTTATGCATATGATTTTACAACATCAAATTTGCAAAATTACAATACAGGATCTCATGAAATTATGGTATCCTACGAACTTAAATTCCTAAAAGAGAGAGTAGCTTCTCCAAGATATTTCTAATAGCAGTTTAATTGTATGGGTTAAGACCCAAAGTCCAACTTTGTTTGTTGAACTTTGGGTCTTTCTTTTTTAAAGGACAAAACAATCTCATCAATTAAAGGCAAACAACGTCCACAAGAAGTTCCCGCTCTTGTTAAACGTTGAATATCTTTGGTTGAATTAGCTCCTTTTTTTAGATACGAAACTATCTCATTTTCATCGACCAAATTGCACAAACAAACTAATCTTTTCGACATTATACTTGAAATTCAATAAATACAATTACCATAAACTCAAATTGTATTAACCCATAAATTTATTTTCAACATACATTTTTACTTTTCTGTAAATCTCGATTATTATATCGTTTTTAGGTAACGTTTTATAAATAGTTTCTAAAAACCGGTTCTTCAATAAATATTCAAAAGACGGCCTAAAATTCAAATCGTACACCCACGACATTTGCATAATTTTTACATCAATTTCAGAAACCACATTGGTTTTAGAAACTAATTTCCCCGCCATAATTTCCTTTACAACATTTTTTGAAACAGAAACTCCCTTAGGCAAATCCCATGTTAAAGTATGATTAGTAACTGAATTTCTATTTGAATAATACTCAGTAAGTACTTTTAGAATATCCAATTTATCAGCATCGCGAATTAATTTTGAAAATTGCAATTCTTGTTGCGATAAATTTTCCGGCAGCTTAAACTTATTATGATTTTTGATAGCAGTCAATACCAAATCTTCTTTTACAACTCCCACTTTTCCAAGAATTTCTTCCTTCATTATTTCTACCGAATATTCTGCATGATCAACTGATACTGCATCATTAAAAGTATTAAATTCAATAAGTTGACGAAACCTACCTATGTCGTGAAATAATCCAATAAAATATGCAATTCTTATTTCTTCACTCCCCAAATCCAATTTTAGAGCCAACATTTTTGATAAATCTGCCACTCTAAAAGAGTGTCCTTTTTTTATATCGAAATTCTTTTTTTTATCTTCTGCTAATTCTTTAAACGAGTTAAAATAACCATTAAAACATTCAAATAAAACTCCATCCCATTCTTCCATTATCACAATATTTTGTAAGAAACAAAAGTACTGATAACTTAAATTTGAAAATTAAACACCAGCATTAACTTATCAACATTTATAATAAATCACAAGTTGGGATTTAATAGCACAAGTAATAGTAATTTTGTTATTTTTGCAGCACAAAATTGGTCCTATAGTTCAATGGATAGAATGTAAGATTCCGGTTCTTATGATCTGGGTTCGAATCCCGGTAGGATCACCCAAGGGGGGATTTTGTCAAATACGACAGAATCCCCTTTTTTATACCCTTCCAAAACACCTGTCAATTCAGGGATTAGAGAGAAAAACGAATTTACACGAGTGGTTCGAACTCGGTCTAATTCCCGGTTATAGATGATTCCATCAGGAAACAGCATTTTTTGAAAAATATGTCTATTCGCTAAACTCGTAGATTCCCATAATAGTAAGGGGTTTCGGCATATTTTCATGGCCAAAGCTATTGCTTTTTTAAGGTTCGAACTATATCCGTCAACTTTGTTCAATTCTTGTTCAATTTCAAAATACTCTTTCTCATATTTAGGTCTGTATTTGTCGTAAAGGTTACGGTCTATCTCTCCCATAACAAACCGTTCTTCAATAGTAGCCAGCTTCTTTTTCAGTTCACTTAGTGTTGTTTTTAAAGCTCTTGCATTATCCATTCTCGATTTAAAAAAGACCGCCATCTGCTCTTCTATCTGCATTTTTACAATCTCAAACTCCTCTTTTTCCACCTGGAATGCAGATATAGCTGTTTTAAACAATTCATGCATCGCTTTGGCACTACGGTTTACCTTGCACCCCTTTGTGCGGCATTTATAATAATAAAGCCCTTTCTTTCTCACCAAATAACCAGTCATTGCCTGTCCGCATTTATCGCACTTAATAAATACTTTCAGTGGCAGGTTCTCATTGTCCTTATCATGTACAAAGCCTTGTGTGCGCTTTTCTTTCCTTATGTTATGAACCTCCAAAAACAATTCTCTGGAAATTAAAGGCTCATGCGTGCCTTCAATCACCTGTCCCGGAATCATTTTGCTGGTGATAATTCCACAGTAAAATGGATTTAAAAACAAGTTATTCAACCTTTTTTCGGAAATATCAACGCCCATTTTGTTTAAACGACGTGTGATTTCTACATTGGACAATTGACCATAAGCTTTCCATTCAAAAGCTTTTTTTAATAGTTTTCCTTCTTCGTTAACAACCAGTTTGCGCTGGGTAGCTTTCCCTTTGTTTAAATCCTTATAACCCCGTGGGACAGACCATACCCAATATCCTTTTATGAGCAATTCTTTCATGCCGGTTACAACTTTATCTCGCCTTAGCTCGTTATCCATTTGTCCAAACAGAAAAAGTATTTTTTGCTGAAAAGAACCCGATGGCGTGGTTGGGTCAAGCTCCTGTGTTATTGCCAACGTGATAACCCCATATTTTTTAAGCAGTTCATCGGCAATTGATGCACCATTTATGCCGGAACGGGAAAAGCGTTCATAAGAATAAACAATTACGTAATTGATGTTTTTGGTACGTTTTACAAATGTCAGCATGCGGTTAAACTCCTTGCGGTCATCTGTTTTGGCTGATTCATATGTTCCACCAAAATACCCAACAATATTCATGTTCCGTTTTTCAGCATATAAATCGCAATGTTTCTTTTGCGATGCCAAACTGGTATTATCCTCCTGTTCCGCAGATGATACACGTGTATAAATAACGGCATTATTCCCTTCCTTAAATTTCTTAGGAATTTGTGGGGCAAATTGTTCAAAAATGGCTAAATCGTTCATGGTATAAGGCATTGAAGGTTGATCTCAAATATACTTAAAATCCAGGTGTTTAACAAAAATTGAGTGCTAAAAGTTGGTTTATTTTTGCGTCCCCAAAGCCTCCAGAATAAGCAACGAAATTGTCTCAGCACTTCTGATAAGTTTTTCATAATCATGCAAAGAAATATCCTTATATCTGGAGATGTCCCGTATTTTCTCCAAAGGGAGCCGTTTTTTGACCCTTTCGGTAGCTTGCTGAATATTTGCTTTACTTGGCTTTTGCATAGACTAACAAAGTCAGGAATCAACTGTTTCAGCTTTCTGCTAAAACAACAATGTCCTTTATCATTCTTTGCAAACCTATTTATTTTTACAATACGCTGTTTATTAATGAGTAAGATGTCTGTTTTTGTCATTTTTTGTCTGGTTATATTATAGAGATTACATTGATGAGAAGATTCACAAGAGGTTTTTTGTTACTTTTTTTTTTCCACTAAGGTTCATGAAAAAAGTAGCGGGCAGTAAGCCCTCACCCACTTTAACAATCAGGTTAAAAGACAGTGCTTGCTAAATTGTCAATAATCCAATAATTAATATAAACATCAGTATCAGCATAAGCATGATACCCGTAAAGGCGGAGAACAGCCTGATAACAAAGTCAAAAAGAAACATGGATAAGAAATACCCTGCAAGGCAATAACCAATGCCTAATTCTGTTATTTGCGAGATGGTAAATACTATTATTAGTCTTAAAATCCATTTTCTTGCTGTCTTGTTTCCAGTTATCTTTGACATAATTTTAAAGTCTTTAATTGATTAAAACAGGGACATCTGGACACCCTTTTGTAACTGGCTGTCTTCTTCCTTTATTCTTTGCAGATAACCATTGTTAAGTGCTGCATAATTAACCATTTCTTCATAGGCTATTTTATCACGGTTTTCGAGCCACCAAAACACATCATAAGACATCACCCAATGTGAACGATAAATTGATTTTTCCATGTTGACAACCTTCCATTCCAAATGGATTAAATGGGTGTAAATTTTATTCAGTCCAAAAACTTCATATTTTTCCCTGTTGTTGATGCAAAAAGGCAAATAAGTGGCTTTGCATTGGTATTCAACCAAGCCGTATTTATACCTAAAAATATGGTTTATCCTAAACTCCTTTGGTAATTCTCGTAATAACATCTTTATTAGTTTTGAGGTTAAAAAACAGGCTCACCGCCATATTTCAGGTTTATAATATTGCTGTGTACTTCCCTGATACTGTTCATAATGGCAGTGTCATCCAAAGGGTGTGTTGTGTTCCTTCTAAAACAACGCTTTCTAACTGGCTGCAAAAAGTAGTAGTGTTGTCCTGGAAATGCAATAAAAAACTGGACGATCAGTTAAGCAACACTTTATTTATTGATTAATGCTTTAAATCTACCTAATTCAATTCTCGATTATATTTCATTTTCTAATTCTGAATATTTAATAAAATCCATGAATGATCAAATTATTGGTGGTCAGTTTTAACCGTAATCCGGTGGCCAATAATAGTTAAAACTATGTACTTTAGTGCATCTCGCT
>JABMPI010000128.1 GCA_013203755.1 Bacteroidota bacterium | reverse complement strand
TCCTGTTTTCCAACCATATCTGCAAGCTTTTTCACTAAGATACTTATTTGCTTGTAAATTCAGAAACACAGAGAAAGAGTTTATCAACTGATTATCAACACTCTGATGTGTTTTTAAGGTTTGACTAATTACATCAAACCGGGTTTCAATCTCAATATCCATTTCCTGAATATATCCATCGGCTGCTTCAACTACTCTCTTTATTTTTGCATTAGTAATCGCTTCTGCCGGATGTTCATACCGGATTCCGCTTCTCGATTTAACCTCAACAATTACCAGCTCATTACCATCTTGCGCAACAATATCCAATTCTAAATGTCCATAATACCAGTTGGTAGCTAATATTTTGTAGCCTAATTTTCGTAAAAATTGCTGAGCCAGTTTTTCTCCTAATTCTCCTATTTCGCGGGTTGAAACCATTTTTTAGTAGTAAGTATAAAGTGGTAAGATAAACTATATCAGTTTTAAAATTGAACTTTTTTTTGAAACATTTAATTCCCAACTATTTCCAAAAGAAAGTGCCAGATTCTTTTTGTCGTGCCCGCCCGGAAAACCAAAGCACACCGGAAAGTTAAATTCTTTTACTGCATCCAGAATAATCTCTTCTATAGTTTTTCCGAAAGGCGAATCGTTGTCTTTTATATTCGTAAAATCACCAACAACAATCCCGGCAAGTTTATCTAATTTTCCAGCCAGTTTAAGTTGATGCATCATTCGGTCGATGTGATACAAATATTCATCAATTTCTTCAATGAATAGAATTTTGTTTTCAGTATCCAGCTCATATCTAGTTCCAAACAAACTGGTAATTATCGAAAGATTTCCACCAACTAATTGGCCGTTAGTATTTCCATTTTTATTTTTCTCGTTTGCCGAAATTGTGTACGAAACTTTTTGCCCGCAAAGGAGATTCTTCAACGAATCTAAATTCTCGTTAGATTCCCCCTTTTCATTAAAAAAGAAGGGCGGCATTGCTCCATGAACCGAAGCAAAACCCATGTTATTTAAATGATTGTGAAGCATAGTAACATCACTGTACCCAACCACCCATTTCGGATGTTTTTTGAACTCTGTAAAATCTAATTGGTCAATTACCCGAACAGTTCCATAACCACCCCGCGAACAAATTATTGCCGAGCACTCGGGGTCGTCTAAAGCTGTTTGCAAATCTTCCAAACGCTGCTCATCGGTTCCTGCAAACTGGCAATGTTGCGCAAAAATATGCTTCCCCATTTCAATTTTACAACCCTGTTTTTCCAGCCACTCCGCCGCAGGAAGTACCAATGTTTCTTTTATTTTTCCGGCCGGAGAAACGATGCGGATTTTAGAATCTTGTTTTATAAATAGAGGGACAGCCATATCGTACTTTTAATTCAAAGATATTTCAATTTGCGCACAAAATACCTGCTCTGCATCGTTGTGATTATTCAACGAATTCCAGATATTTGAAATCGTTCGTTTAGGAATTTCGTTGTAAATGATTTCACCACGAAATTCCACAGAAACATCTTTATTTAAATCGACCATTTTATCGTTGAGTTTGATTATAAGTGTGTTTACCAAATCTGCCTTTTCAATGAGAATGGTTTGCCCATCGCGAATAGCAACAACTTCAGCATCTTTTATTGCCTCTCCTTCGGGAACAGCCAACCAATAAAACCGATTGTGCGTAACACTGCTCTGTTTCCAAACCACTTTTTCGGGGTAAGCATTTCGATTAAATTTGGATATCCATTCAATACCAACCGTATCTTTTCGCTCCATCCAGTGCCCCATTCCTTCGTGAATCTGAACATCATGAATGTAACCTTCCGGATCATTTTTTTGTAATTCATCCAACCTTGCACCCCATTCGGCAGCAATTTCATTTCGTCCGTATGCACCATCTTCGGCCCCCACGTGAATGGCAAACGGCAAATTTCGCAATCCCAATGCCGATGCATCGTTTGGATGCCCCGCCATCATTGAAGCACCTGCGAACCAGTCTGCCATGCGCGGCGCCAGTTGATATGTTCCGTCGCCACCAGCAGAATATCCGGTAATATATACACGATTGGTATTAATGTCTTCAAAGACATCGGCCAATTGAATAAAGCGAGCAAAAAAATCGTCAATGTGTTTTTCGTGCCACAAATTCCAGGTATCAGTTGGTGCGCGGGCAGCCATATAAATTCCTTCGGCAGGTTGGTACAAATTAATCTGGTTTTGCCATTGCTGGTCGTTTACTTCTGCCGGTGCTCCGCCGCCACCGTGCATCGAAATGTACAAACTCCATCCGTTTGCCGGTTTCTCTCCAAATTTCTTGTACTTAAATTTTAATTGAAGATCGCCCAAATCCAGAGTTTCATTTTGCCACTGAGCTTCGTTTTTTTCTTTTAAATCGGCTGATATATACTCTTGAATAATTTGAACGGCCAAATCCGACTCTTCAACAGAAATTTTTTCATTTAAATCTACAATTGAACTGGGAGATTCAACTAACAATTGTTTCAATGATTGAATTTCCCGGGAATTTTCAGGCGAATTATTTTGGCAACCTGTAATTATAATTATTGTCAAACAGGTAAATAAAAGGTATCTCAACTTCATTATTTTAGATTAATTAGATTACGATAAAAATAGCTTATTCCTGTTAATTTTATGCATTTAATATTTGATAAAGTTCCTCCACATCTTCAGCAAAAAAATCGGGTTCAGCTTTTTGTAAATCAGCCACTTTCCCAAAACCATAATTTACAGCCAGGGTCGAAAGTCCGTTTTCTTTTCCGCCTTCAATATCAAAAACTGTGTCGCCAACCATTACAATATTTTCTGAGGGAATTAATTGTTGAGTTTCTAAAAGGTTGGAAATAATGGTGGATTTTGTTCCCTTTTTACCACTGTAATCTGCACCATTTAATTGAATAATGTATTTATCGAATTCAAAATGCTCCATAATTTTCAGTGCATATTTTTCGAGTTTAGAGGTAGCAATGTACATTTGTTTGCCTTGCGAATCGAGCTCCTCCAGCATTTCAAATATTCCAGGATAAGGTTCATTTTCCAGGTATCCGTTTTCACCATAATACGCTCTAAAATACTCTACTGCAAGCTTTGTATTTCTTTCGTTCATCCCAAACAAATTTTTAAAACCCCATTGTAATGGCGGTCCAATAAACTGTTTCAAAATTTCTTCAGAGTATCCATCAATTTTCATCTGTTTTAATGCATACTTTATTGAATTTCCAATTCCCCGGGTGTTATCGGTGAGTGTGCCGTCGAGATCGAAAATAATGTGTGAAAATTGCGCCATAAAATTCAAATTTACGCAAAGTTAACCCAATTTATTTTCAATTAAATTTTCTAATTTTTAAATTACCTTTGCACCCTTAAAATCGTATTTCAAACAGATAGTCAAATATTTCCAGAATGAGCAAGTTCAAACGTACACTGATAACTACTGCACTTCCGTATGCAAACGGCCCAATTCATATTGGTCACCTGGCTGGAGTTTATGTGCCAGCCGATATTTATGCCCGCTACCTTCGATTAAATAATAAAGAGGTTTTATTAATTGGCGGCTCCGACGAACACGGGGTTCCAATTACTTTAAAAGCTAAAAACGAAGGAATTACACCGCAGGATGTGGTTGACAAATTTCATGGAATTATTAAAGATTCGTTCCAAAAATTTGGAATTTCGTTTGACGTTTATTCAAGAACAAGCTCTAAAATTCATCATGAAACCGCATCGGAAATTTTCAAGAAATTATACGACGATGGCAAATTAATTGAAAAAACTTCAGCGCAATATTATGACGAAGAGAATAAGCAATTCTTAGCAGACCGGTACATTACCGGAACCTGCCCAAAATGTGGATTTGAAAAAGCTTATGGCGACCAATGCGAAAGCTGTGGAACTTCGCTAAGTCCAAATGAGTTGATTAACCCAACTTCGATGATTAGTGGCAACCACCCGGTTTTAAAGGAAACCAAACACTGGTATTTACCGCTCGACCAATACGAACCCTGGTTAAAAGAATGGATTTTGGAAGGGCACAAAGAGTGGAAACCAAATGTTTATGGACAGTGCAAATCGTGGATTGATAGTGGGTTAATGCCGCGTGCAGTAACCCGTGATTTGGATTGGGGCGTACCGGTTCCTATTGAAGGCGTAGAAGGCAAAGTATTGTACGTTTGGTTCGATGCGCCAATTGGATACATTTCGGCAACCAAGGAATTAACACCCGAGTGGGAAAAATACTGGAAAGACCCGGAAACGCGGATGTTGCATTTTATTGGAAAAGACAACATTGTTTTTCATTGCATTATTTTCCCAAGCGTGTTAAAAGCAGAAGGAAGTTACAATCTTCCGGAAAATGTACCAGCCAACGAATTTCTTAATTTGGAAAACGAAAAGATTTCTACTTCGAGAAACTGGGCGGTTTGGCTACACGAATATTTGGAAGATTTTCCGGGAAAAGAAGATGTGTTAAAATACGTTTTAACTGCCAACGCACCGGAAACCAAAGACAACGATTTTACCTGGAAAGATTTTCAGACCAGAAACAACAGCGAACTGGTTGCAGTGCTTGGAAACTTCGTAAACCGTGCATTGGTTCTTACTCAAAAATATTATGATGGCGTTGTTCCTGAACGCGGCGAACTAACCGATTACGACAAAGCAACACTTGCGGCAATGTCTACGATTAAAGCCGAAGTTGATAAAAGTCTGGAAACATTCCGAATTCGCGAGTCTTTGAAAAATGCAATGGATTTAGCACGTTTGGGTAATAAATATTTAGCCGACGAAGAGCCCTGGAAGGTTGTAAAAACCGATGCCGAGCGTGTAAAAACAATAATGAATATTAGTTTGCAAATTACTGCAAACCTTACCATTTGTTTAGAGCCTTTCCTTCCATTTACCATGGATAAATTGCGCGGCTTCCTAAATTTCCCTAAAATGGATTGGGATAAACTGGGTGAAACGGATCTGTTAAAAGCAGGACATAAAACAAATAAACCCGAATTGCTTTTCGAAAAAATTGAGGATAATGTAATTGAAGCGCAATTACAAAAACTTCAAGACACTAAAAAAGCCAACGAGCTGGCCGAAGCAAAAGCTGCACCGGCAAAAGAAAATATAGAGTTCGACGATTTCAGTAAAATTGATATTCGTGTAGGAACGGTAATTGAAGCTGAGAAAGTAGCAAAAACAAAAAAGCTACTAAAACTGTTAAATGACACTGGAATCGACCAGCGCACAGTAGTTTCGGGGATTGCGGAATATTACAAACCTGAAGTTTTAATTGGAAAGCAGGTTTCTATTTTGGTAAATCTGGCACCTAAAAAATT
Organism: Bacteroidota bacterium; assembly: GCA_013203755.1. Classification (GTDB taxonomy): domain Bacteria; phylum Bacteroidota; class Bacteroidia; order Bacteroidales; family Prolixibacteraceae; genus Draconibacterium. The sequence goes on along the minus strand of JABMPI010000128.1, from coordinate 5,779 downwards.
GCGTGGCATCGAATCGCAGGGAATGATACTTTGTGCTGAAAATGCAGATGGTTCGCTTTCCATTGTTACACCAGATTCTGAAGTAAAACCTGGCTCGGAAATTAGATAAAACAAAGAAAAAGTTAAAAGTCCATTTCACGCAAAGAAAACAAAGAAGCGCTAAGTGCGCAAAGAACTTAGATCGCAAATTAATATTTGTGCCCTTTGCGTAAGCTTTGCGAACTCTGCGTGAAATAAGTTTTGAATTAAAATATAAGTACCAACAAACGTTGGTGCTTTTCCGTAAGTTGCCTTGCCGGGTTAAATCGGGTAGGTAATTTACATTATTATAAATGAACCGCTTTTGTACGCAAAGGCGGTTTTTGTTTTTTAAAATATTCCCTCTTTTTATTCAGCTAAAAATAAATATCTTTGAGAAAACCAAATTTAACTACCATGGAAAAGCTATCTTATCTGTTTTTCATTGTAACTCTCTTTTCAAACTGCACACAACAAACTCCTAAAAAAGATTATCCGATTCAACCAATTTCATCTCAAGAAGTTGAGTTAACCGATAATTTTTGGTCGAAACGAATTGCTACCAACCGCGATGTAACTATTCCGTACTGTTTTGAAAAATGCGAAGAGACCAACCGCATTTCTAATTTTGAAGTAGCAGGCGGATTAAAAGAGGGGACTTTTGAGGGAATTCGTTTTAACGATTCCGACGTTTTTAAAATTATGGAAGGTGCAGCTTATTCAATTCAACAAAAATATGATCCAAAACTCGATAAATATTTGGATGATTTAATTGCAAAAATTGCAGCTGCCCAGGAAGAAGATGGGTATTTATATACCATTCGCACGATAAAAGGCGACTCAGCAATGACAAGAAGTGAAGGCAATGAACGTTGGAAAGAGGTTCGTAACCACAGTCATGAGCTGTACAATGTAGGACACATGTACGAAGCGGCAGTGGCGCATTTCCAGGCTACCGGGAAAACCAATTTTTTGGATGTGGCAATTAAAAATGCGGATTTGATTAATTCGATTTACGGGCCAGACAAACGACACGACGCACCTGGCCATCAGGAAATTGAAATTGGATTGGCGAAACTCTACCAAACTACAGGCGAAAAAAAATACCTCGACCTGGCTCAATTTTTTCTTGATGAACGGGGCAAATCGGATATCCGCGATTACCGCAGTACAAATAAATGGGAGAATGGAAGTTACTGGCAAGACCATAAACCAGTTGTTGAACAAACCGAAGCAGTGGGCCATGCAGTGCGTGCAGTTTACATGTATTCGGGCATGGCAGATGTGGCAGCGCTAACCGGAAACCAGCAATATATTGATGCAATAAATACAATTTGGGAAAATGTGGTGGGTAAAAAATATTACATCACAGGGGGAATTGGCGCCATGTACGAAGGCGAAGCTTTTGGCGAAAACTATCAGCTTCCGAACCACGCCTACAACGAAACCTGTGCAGCAATTGCCAACGTATTTTGGAACCACAGAATGTTTTTAATGAAAGGCGAAAGCAAATACATCGATGTTCTGGAACGCACGCTTTACAACGGAATGCTTTCAGGAATTTCTTTTGAAGGGAATACTTTTTTCTATCCCAATGTTTTAGAATTCGATGGTGTAAACAAATTTAATCAGGGCGATTTTACCAGGAAACCATGGTTCAACTGCTCGTGCTGCCCCTCTAATATTTCACGGTTTATTCCGGCAGTTCCCAGTTATATGTATGCGCAGTCGGGTAAAGATATTTATGCCAATCTTTTTATGGACAGCAAAACGAATTTTATTATCGATAAAAATAATTTTACAATTGAACAGGAGACAAAATATCCCTGGGCAGGTAGTGTGAAATTCAAAATTTCAACTAAAAATACTGTTGATTTCAATTTTAAAATACGTATTCCGGGATGGGCAAATAACCAGCCAGTTCCCAGCGATTTATATTCTTATTTAAATGAATCACAAAAACAGGTTCATCTGTTTTTCAATAATAAACCTGTGGATATTGAAACGTCAAACGGATATATTTCTATTCAAAAAAACTGGAAAGAGGGCGATGTTGTGGAACTGGTTCTTCCCATGGAAGTACGAAAAGTTGTGCCTCACGAAAATGTAAAGGAGATTGCCGGGAAAATTGCTATCGAACGCGGCCCAATTGTTTATTGTGCTGAACAGGTAGATAATCCGGATGGAGTTCTCAACAAAACCGTCTCTTTGGAAACACAATTCAAATCAAATTTTGAATCTAAAACATTGGATGGAGTTGTAAAGCTGGAATCGGAAGAAGGTTTAAAAATGGTTCCCTATTATTCCTGGAGTCATCGTGAATTAGGAGAAATGGCAGTTTGGTTTAGGATGGAGTAAGTTGATTCCTGTCATTTCTACTGAAAGGAGAAATCTCTTTATTGAGACAGATTTCTCACCTTCGTGCCTCAGGTTTCGAAATGACAACTAAGGAAAAGCTCTTTTAAAGAATCACAAAAAGAGCCACAGTAATTCCCAACAACATAAAAAGTATAAACTGGTTTCGAACAAACAGACCTAAAAGAATAAGAATTTCAATCTCTTCGTTGCAGGAAGTTGTAAGTTCTATATCGCCTTTATCTTTGGTAATAAATTCGTTGGAAGTAAAAGTAATTAACTCAGAACCATTGTATTTCCACGACCATCGAGATTGCCAAAAATTCTGAATTTCCAGCTCAAAACGTTTACCGTTAATAACCACATCGCTGCGCGGGCTAAATATATTTACCATTACCATCCCCAAAAGAGAATGGTCGTTGGCATCGTAAATCTCTAACTTGGAAAGAAAGAATTCACGATTCAAAGTAAAAAGTTTGCCATTAATCATTGCCTGAGCTTTGGAACTCACCATGTTTTCCCATTGGATTTTTCCAATCTGTTCGTTTCCCTGTTTAATTTCCAGTTTCGACCCAAATATATCTTTTGTCCACTGTAGTTTTTCCATCTCACCTTATTCTTTCTGAAATGCAATTTAGGAAAATTCAATTAAAAAAAACCCGATATAAAATGTGGCGATGGATTTTTACAAAATTTAACTAATCATATCTCTTTCCTCCAACTTTTTTTCAATCCGCTAATCATGGTAAAAAATCATCATTTTAGTCCCTGCAAAAATTCTTGAATATGAACTTTGTTAATATTCGGTTAATAACCTCCTCTAATCTGATTGTCAATCTTTTATTTCAACTAATTTTGACGCACGATTTTATAAAACTAATTTCAAAATGGCAGATAAAGAGCAACAGCTTTTCACCGATTTTAAACCCATTACTACCGAAGAATGGGAAGCAAAAATAAATGCCGATTTAAAAGGCAGAGATTATGAAAGGGCACTGGTTTGGAAAACCTACGAAGGTATTAAGGTTCGCCCGTACTACCGCGAAGAAAATCTAAAAGACTTGAATTATCTGGACACATTGCCAGGTGAATTTCCATTTGTTCGCGGAAACAAAAAATCCAATAATGACTGGCTGGTTCGCCAGAACATTTTTGTTAGCGACTTTGCGGAAGCCAACAAGAAAGCACTCGATGTACTAGGAAAGGGTGTTACTTCGCTTGGGTTTCTATTTAACGAATGCAATAAAATAACTAAAAGAGATTTGGCTATTTTATTAAAAGGCATTTGTTTAGAAGCCGCAGAAATCAACTTAGTTTGCCCAACAGACAGCAGCAATTGTACAAAATTATTTGCAGAATATGTTTCTGAAGGAAAATGGAACAACGACAGTGTAGTTGCTTCTGCATCACTCGACCCAATTGGCTCCTTTGTTTTAAAAGGGAAGTTAGATAAAAAAGCAATTTCGAGATTAAAACCAACCATCGAAAAAAGTAAGGTACTTCCTAAATTCAGAACGATTGCTGTTCACGGAAAATTTTTCGCCAACAGTGGTTCTTCAATTGTTCAGGAGCTGGCATTTTCGCTGGCACAGGGTGCTGAATACTTAACTCAGCTCACCGAACTTGGAATGAACATTGACGATGTTGCCAGATCAATCAAATTCAATTTTGGTATTGGCAACAGCTATTTTATGGAAATTGCCAAGTTGCGTGCTGCACGTTTACTTTGGGCACAAATTGTAAAAGCTTACGAACCAGAAAGCGATTGTTCAGCAAAACTAATTGCACACAGCGAAACAAGTCGGTTCAACAAAACGGTTTACGATCCGTATGTAAACATGCTTCGCACACAAACAGAGGCAATGTCTGCCGTTTTGGGTGGTGCGCACTCGGTAACAGTTTTACCGTTTAATGCCATTTTCGAAGAAACAACCGAGTTTTCTGAAAGAATTGCGCGTAACCAGCAAGCGCTTTTAAAAGAGGAATCCTACTTAGATAAAATTGCAGATCCTTCTGCAGGTTCATATTATATTGAAAACCTAACTGCATCGTTAGCAGACGAAGCCTGGGAATTGTTTTTAAATCTTCAGGAAAAAGGTGGTTTTATTGCCGCTTTCAACGAAGGTTTTATTCAGGCTGAAATAAAAGCGATGGCTGCAAAACGCGATAAAAACATTGCCTTACGCCGCGAAAACTTATTGGGTACAAATCAATTCCCAAATTTCACTGAAAAAATTGATGCTGAATTTGACGGTTCTCTTTTCGAAGCTGCCGATTTAACTGAAGAAGGTGCTGAGGTTGAAACATTAAAACCATACCGTGGAGCACAGGCTTTTGAAGCATTGCGTTACACAACCGATGTTTATTCGAAAGAAAATAAACGTCCGCTTGCATTTATGTTTACCATCGGAAATCTAACTTTCAGAAAAGCCCGCGCACAATTTAGCTGCAACTTTTTTGCCGTTGCCGGATTCTCAGTAATCGACAACAACGGATTTGCTACTGTTGAAGAAGGTGTTGCCGCTGCAAAAGCTGCCGGTGCCGACATCGTGGTAGTTTGTAGTTCCGACGATGAATATGCTGAAATTGTTCCTGCTGTAGCTGAGCAATTAGACGAAGAAATTTTGGTAGTCGCCGGTGCTCCTGCTTGCAGAGCTGAATTGGAAGAAAAAGGAATCACCAATTTCATCAATGTGAAGAGTAATATATTAGAGGAATTGAAGGCTTACCAGTCAAAACTTGGAATTTAGATATCCATTTGGAAGCTGTCATTTCGAACTGAGGTACGAAAGTGAGAAATCTTTTAAACACCAGATTTCTCCCTGTGGTCGAAATGACAATCCAAAATGAAGCATTGAAGATTAAAAGATTAGATTCAAAAAAATTATGAGACCAGATTTTAAAAATATAAACATTAAGTCCACTACAGCCCAGAAAGACACTGCGGAGTGGACTGCTGATAATAAAATTGAAAAAAACTGGAAAACACCGGAGCAAATTCCTGTGAAACCAGTTTACACCAAAGAGGATTTGGAAGGAATGGAGCATTTGAATTATGCTGCCGGACTTGCACCTTATCTTCGCGGACCCTACTCGGCAATGTACGCCATGCGTCCGTGGACCATCCGGCAGTACGCAGGTTTTTCAACTGCTGAAGAATCAAATGCATTTTACCGTAGAAACCTGGCTGCTGGCCAAAAAGGGTTGTCGGTAGCATTCGATTTGGCCACACACCGTGGTTACGATTCAGACCATCCCCGAGTAATTGGCGATGTTGGAAAAGCAGGTGTTGCCATCGATTCTATTTTGGATATGAAAATCCTTTTCGACCAAATTCCCTTGGATAAAATGTCGGTGTCGATGACAATGAACGGAGCTGTTTTACCAATATTAGCATTTTACATTG
>JABMPI010000127.1 GCA_013203755.1 Bacteroidota bacterium | reverse complement strand
CCGGGAAATGTCCGGGAACTTGAAAATGTAGTGGAACGTTCTCTTATATTGAGTCGGGGGAAACCCTTATCCTTTCCAGATATCCACACTAGCCCGACTTTCGCACTTTGCTACTTTTATTTTTTTTCGTCTTTTTAAAATAGTCAATATATACCGTTAGATAGCGATTTACTAAAATTGTTTTAAAATTTGCATGCTACTGATATATTGGGATATTAAAAAATGACATGCTGAAATAAGTGCCTGAATAATCGGCTGATAAATATTTTTTTTCTTGACCTCATCGTTTTTTGCTTTAAACTAGATCGTAAAAAGGAGGTCTAATGTTTTTTGTGGAAAAAAAATCAAAAAATTCCAAAACACCCGTTCTTCAGTTAGTGGAAAATGTTAAAACAGAGAAAGGATCAAGACAACGAATTGTAGTCTCACTCGGAACATATTTTAAAATTCCAAAAGCCAAACAGAAAGAAATCGCTCGTATCGTCAAGTATCGGTTAATCGGACAAACCAGTTTCATTGAGGATGATCCCGGGCTTTTAAAATACGCCGATCAAATCATTAGAAAGATACAGATTGAAGGCAAGTGGGATTCTGAAAGAAATCAGGTTGATAAGTTTAAGCGAGAAAAAAAAGAAGATAAGATAGTGAAAATTTTCATTGATAAAGTAGAACATGGATATACGCGTGAGTTAGGATCGGCTCTAATTGGACATCATTTTTGGGGATTGTTGGGATTTCCAGCTCTTTTGAAAGACCTTGAGTTTAATCCAAGACAAATAGACGCCGCCGAAGTATCAATCCTAAATCGCTTAATCGCTCAAGATAGTGAGCATTCGATTTTATCTTGGCTAAAAACGGTTGCCTTGGAAGATATTCTCAATATAGATACAGCTCGGTTGGGATCTGATAGATTCTACCGTATATCTGATAAACTGTTAAAATGTCAGTCTTACTTGGAGAAAGGATTATACAAAAGACAAATGGACTTTTTTAATGTCGAGAATGGTGTTTTTTTATATGATTTGACTAATACTTATTTTGAGGGAAGTTGTTCTCAAAATCCAAAGGCGAAACATAACGGCAATCAAAAGGAAAAAAGAACAGACTGTCCTCAAGTAGTGGTTTCTCTTGTCCTCGACAACGAGGGTTTTATTCGTCGTCATCGAATATTCGAGGGAAATATCTCAGACAGTAAATCACTTAAAACAATCCTAGCGGAAATACAAAATGAATTTAAAAACCAATCTATTCCCACTATTATATTTGATAGGGGAGTGGTATCCGAAGACAATATTAAGCTTATCGAGAAACATGAAAACCTAAAATATATTGTGATTTGCAGAACTAATGAGGAGCTAAGTTTTATAGATGATTTTCAAAGCGGCGTTTTCACTCAAGTTGAAGGGAGAGACACCTTAAACAAGACCAGCGTGGATATTCTGTTGAAAGAAAAAGAGGGAATTAATTACCTCTTATGTAAGAGTGAGGGGCGCAAAGCCAAAGAGACTGTTATCCGAAACAACGCGGAAGAAAAACTGAAAACAGCTTTATTAAGTCTTAAAAAAGGAATTCAAACAGGAAGGGAAAACGACCCCATAAAAATAGAGAGGAAAATTGGTCGGCTTAAGGAACGTTATAGCAGGGTTGCGAAGTACTATGAAATTGAGTACCGCCATCGAAAATTCTCTTATGACTATTCTGAGGGAATCAATTTTAATAAGAGGTTCTTAAATTCACTGGAAAAGTTAAAAACGAAAGCGGATAATAATAAAATTAGTTTTCCCGCCTTGAAAAAGAAATTGGATGATTTAAAAGCCAAAAACTCGGAACAATTCTCAAAACTCGTTATCCGTTTAATAGAACCATTATTAACCTTCAGAACAATGGATGAGATTGAGAATAAGGAAAGAAAACTGGATGGCAACTATTTATTGAAAACTAATCGAACGGATTTAGATCAAAACGCGATTTGGAATTTGTATATGATGCTTACCGGGGTGGAGGAGGCGTTTAGAAATCTAAAATCTCATCTTGGGTTACGACCTAATTTTCATCAAAAAGAGATCCGGGT
>JABMPI010000126.1 GCA_013203755.1 Bacteroidota bacterium | reverse complement strand
GTTTGTAGATCTTTTTTCAAAAAACAGAAATATAATTCCCTGGTTTCCCTCTGTTTTAATCGGCGATGACTTCGAAGCTGCAGTAGATTTTCTTCGACGCGTGCAAGCAAAATGTATTGTAACAAATAATACCGGAATAGCATTCGAAGCGTATAAAATGGGAATCCCGTGGATTGCCGGGCCCTATTTAAATACGGTGAATTCTTTTAGTCTTTTGAGTTTGAAAGAGAATTTCAACTGCTCCGGCGCTTTTATTTCCAACGAAATTAACAAGGGTCAGATAAGGAATATTAAAAAGCCGGAGAACTTCAAACTGTTTTACAGTATTTATCACCCCATTGTTTTAATGACCAGCAGACAATGCCTGTTTCATCAGGTTACAGGATGTACAAAAAATAGATTAGACGATACCTGTATTCAAAATTGTGATAAATCGGCTACCATTACCAACCTAAAAAAGACTACTTTTTTTATTGAAAAAACAAAGGGCAACTACCATAACATTTACAACGATACCAACTTTTTGAATACAAAGATTGTTGCCGATTTCCCAGACACTTTTTCCAGTTTTTTTATTGATTTAAGAGTTTTTAAAACCGAAACCAAAGTAGAGGTGGATAAAGCAAGTCTGATTGCACTTTTTGAAAATTACATTGCGGGAAATCCCGATTCTAAAAAGGAACTGAAACAATGTATTTATCCAACTACAAACACCCAGTATAAAAAAGGAATTTGAATCGGATATTTTATATCGAACTCAGGTTTAACATTACCCCACCGCACCGTTCTTTTTACACAGTTCAATAAATTTTAATACCCGTTGCGGCGAAACGTCGTTTTGAATAATGTGTGCAGGCGATATCATGTAACCACCCCCTTCACCCAAAATATTTATTTTTTCTATAATGTCATTCTCCAACTCTTCGTCTGTTCCGTTTGGTAGCAAATCTTGCTGATCTATTGCTCCCCAGAAAGAAAAAAGATGACCAAAATTATCTTTTATGTCTTTGGGAAGATGACCAGGCACATCGGGCTGAACAGGGTTAAATACTTCAAATCCCATTTCGCGGATGTCAATTAAAAGCGGGGCAACTGCACCATCGCAATGCAAAATTGGAATAATATAGGGGTTGGCTTCTTTAAAGCGATTAATCATTTTTGTGTAAACCGGTTTCAACTGACTGCGAAAGGTTTCCGGATCCATAATCAGACTTTGTTGCGTACCAAAATCGTCGCCAAACCAAATGGCGTCCACCCCTTTTTCAATCAGGCGCAGCCCTATTTGTGTTTGAAATTCGGCGCAGGCTTCAAACAATGGAATTACATATTCGGTTTCCATCATCATGTCAACCAATAACTTCTCCATGCCAACCAACTGGTGAGCAAGCGAAAAAACGGTTACTTCAATGTCGCCAAAAATCAGGTATTCGTAGTGGTACTTTTTCACCAAAGCTTCGGCATCTCTATAACGACCGGGTGCATCAATTTCGGGGAAAACATAATTGTCTATGTCTGCTTTTGTTTGAGCATGTGCCAGCGGATAATCCACTACTTCAACATAAATATCGCCTTCACGCATAAGCATTTTATACTCGTTGTACCAGTGTCCGTTTTTGTCTTTTTCAATTTTAAAATCGTCGGAAACAGAAGCTCCGGTTATTACCACATCGCTGCCCATAGCAATTCGTAACTCGTTGGCACTAATGCGGTAGGTAACATCTTCGTATAAATTTTCGGTGTAATTTACGGGTATTCCCAGCTCTTTGCCAAAATGGTCGTACAACTGCCTGCACATTTCAAACTGAACAGGAATTCTATCGGGTTTGCCCGGAAGTAGTTTAAATGCTTTTAGTACGCGTTCTCTTGAGTTCATATTTTTTGGTTTATCTTTTTATTTCAGTCTCACGCAATCTCCTTTAGGAGCAGCCTTTTCACACAAATATAGGGTGTAAAAGTCAAATTGCTTCGTTGTTCCTCCCGTGTTCTTTTTGAATAAAGAGCCAAAGAACAAAAAACAAATAGCAAAAACCAAATGACAAATAAGCAGCAAATCCAAAAAATATAATTTTCGAAATAAGACCGTTTTAAAATGTTTGTGAATAGGACTTTTAGTTATAACAATAAAACACCCCTCACCTTACAATGCTATTTAAACCCGTTACAAATTATACCCCGCTATTGTGCTTTACATATTTAATATCTACTTTAACCTTTCGTTTACAGAAGGTTACACCAAAGTTTCCATTTAAAATAATTAATACCGCCAGACTATAATTACAGCAAAGGTATTAGTTGAACTAAGTTTTATCTGTTTGAAAAATGCTTGAGTGGCAATTGCAGGATTGTAAACGGGTAGTATAAAGATAAACCAGTGTTTTAACAAAAATGGATAGTAAGGAAATAATTGTAATTACCATTAGCAAACCGTTGTGTGCAACCATGAAGAAACTGAAACAATAACATTATGATTGAGAAAAAAGAAATTCATTATCCCAATGTAGGACAAAGTTGGGGGATTGTTGGAATAGCAATACTTTCAATGCTTTTATTTAGTCCTGTAACTATTATACTACAAAATGGATTAGGAAAGGAAATATCTTTTTTAGTTTATTATCTATTAGCAATGGGTGTTCCTTTGGGAATTGCTCATTCGATAAGAAATAAAAGAACTGGGATTAGTAAGTATGATTTTAGCCTTAGTTCTATGAAGATAATGGTATTGGTTTCTATTGCCATAATTGCAATTCAGACAGGAGTAATTTCTCCAATTGTTAATCAATTACCCATGCCTGAGTTTATGAAAAAAATATTTCTTGAATTTGCAAATCAAAATGGAGTATTTTCTTTTATATCGATTGTTATAGCTGCACCTATACTTGAAGAATTGATCTTTAGAGGAATTATTCTAAATGGACTTTTGAGAAGATATTCTCCAGTTAAATCGATTATTATATCAAGTGTTCTTTTTGGGATTGTTCATTTAAATCCATGGCAATTTATTGGTGCTTTAATATTTGGTTTGTTTTCGGGTTGGATTTATTATAGAACAAGAAAATTAACACTGACAATAATGATTCATTTTGTAAATAATCTAATTGCTTTTATTGCAATGTATTTTATTGATGCGGAAACAATGATGAATGAATCATTAACAGAAATATATGGTGGTTCTATAAACTTAATTTTAATTACCGTTGGAGCAATTACTGTGGCTATTATTAGTGTTTTCTTACTTCGAAAAGAATTTAGTAGCTTAAAAATTGATAATTGGCAGCACACAACAAAAAATATAGTGCAATTGGATGATAGTACTAGAATTGAAGATGAAAGCAATTAATAAACATAGTAGTAAATTGAAAATTTGGAGTGTTGAAATGCCAAACGTAGCATATTCAAACCGTTAGACTGCGCAACAACTACAAAAATGAAAGAAATATTAACTATAAAACACTGATAATCCAGAATGGGAATTTCGCAATTTTAGGTTATTGCGTGGACTCCCGTTATGGGCAAAACTAAAACCGAGATGCATAAACTAAATTCAATAATCACAATGCTTTTAATACTGTCTACTTCTTGTGTCAGTAAGACTGATTTAAAATCGGAGCAAATTGAGAGATATTTTAACGCAAAGGAAAGAATAGAGCTTGCGAAGATTGTTGAGTATGTTGATAGTCTGGTTTTGTCGAAAACCGAATTAAAAGAAATTGACAAATCCTACCATCAATATCTTGACCTACTTCACGAAATGGCAGCTAATGGTGACATGGAGTTTTGGGCTTTCGACGAGGAAATGAAATATGAATTTCTTTTCAGTATTGATACAGTTTTATTCAATAAAATATGGTTTAAATCAACCACATCAAGAATCGTAAAAACAAGAGATACAACATTGTACAATCCTGAAAATTTTATTTCCATTAACTTGAATAATATTGGCGATTTTGTAAAGCTGATTTATGACCTTGGAGAAAATAACAAGTATTATAAAGAATTTTATGAAGCTATCGAAAATGCTGGAGCATTGTCTCCTAGTATTGTCGCAGGATTTTTATACAACCACAAAGACTTTAATTTTAACAATATTGACAACCGATTGTGGGCTGCAGTATTTTTACTGACCCTGGAAGAATCTGTAGAAAAGAAAGTAAAACGATATTTAAATGAATAAGGTTCAGCCCATAATAACCAGGGCTTTATGCGGTCGGCACGACCCAGCATTAAGCTGTGGTTGAACGAAAGCCCCCGCTAGCGTCGATTTACAATACGTCCCATTAATTAACCAAAACAGAAAAACAAAACCCACACAAAAAAGGCAGTAGGAAACAAAACCCTACTGCCTTTTATTGTTCGTTTTACTTAACCGGCAAGCGGTTCGAACCGCTAGACGGGTATATCGTCGTAGAGATTCCATCTTTATACAAACAGAAAATAGAGATGGAATCTTTTTTTTGCCTCCACAGTTTTTTTGTGGGGTGTGGGTTAAAGTTGCGTCCTTTTGGTTTTACACCCGCCCTGTCGCATTTATCGTTTCCCAGTTCAAAAAAAACAAGTCGCAGTAAGTTATTTTATAGCCCTGTAAGGTTTTTTTGCTTCCCAGCAGTAGTTTTTCGCGCCCAGTTAGAAATTTTAGCAACCCTGTGTAGCAGGGACACCAAAATTCTTAACTGGGAGGGGTAAAAACAAACAGGGCGCCCCATTTTGTAACAGGACGCCCAAAAATCTAACAGGACACTATTATTCAGATATTTGACTGTCTGAGTCTTTCTTTTTGTGGCTCTGTTTTTTCCAATATTGGCTCGAATACCCCTTTAACCGGTCTTTGTTTTTCCGGAATACATACTTTCCGGCTTCACGGATTTCGTCTACCAACATTTTTAGGTGGGTGTGGGCCCTGTCGCGGATAATTTTCGATTCATTCTGATCGGCTTTATCGCCATTGGCTTCGGCAAGTACATCTGCCAGTTCATCGGCACGGGTAGCAGCCAGGTCTAGCTGGGTAAAATCGAAAGAGATTGCGGTTAAGGGCGCTGGATTTTCTCGTCCCAGTACGGCAATGTCGTTTAAATCCTGAATCATATCGGCATTGGTGTTGCCATCTGTTATTGCTGCCACCCTACCAAGCAGGGAGGTGTCTTTCCGGTAAGCAAAGCGCAGGGTTTGTAGCAAATCGTTACGAAAATCAAAAGCAAGCGGTGCTTGTACACCCCATAGTTTCTCCGCATCTTTTTGCGAGCGAAAGTCTTTGTTCCAAATGGACTGTGCCTCGCGACAAGCTCCGGCACAAACGGGCAAATCGGTTATCATTGCCATGGTTACTCCTACTACTTTTAAAGCTTCGGCATCGTCCATACTCCAATGATGTAGGTTTTCTGCTTCTTGTAACGATGCATCAACCGGCATAGCCGGTTCTTTTACTTCTTCGACAGGAATGGCCTTAATGGTTTCCAACTTGGCATTGTAATCTTCAATGTTCGACATAATTACTATATTTAAAAAGTTAATATTATGCCCTTTTTACGGGGCGTATTTAATTTTGCCGGCAGGCTTTCGTAGAGCTTGCCGGTTTTTTTTATTCATTTTTAGGAATCCAAAGTTGATATATAATTGAATTTCGGTATGAAAGGGAACAGGAAATTTGAGTCGGTTAATTTTTGCATTTTATGTGTATAATGGTTAGTAATTAAAAAAACGTGGTGTTATAAAATGTATTGAACGGGCTTTTGTTTGTGAACTGTATGTTTATTAAAGGTTTTATTTGCACTGTAATTTACAATAATATCAGCAAAATACAAAGGAAAAAAAGAGATGTTTTAAATTCAGGGTTTCGCCCCCGCTGCCGCGGAGGTGTGCAGCCCCGGCCAGGGATGGAAGCGGTAGCTTGCCGAAGTTGAGCCCTTGGGTGAACGTACAGTGACGGGCGACCGGAGGAAGCCCCGGCAATGGACAGGTGAACCCCGGCGAAACAAGGCAACTAAAGCGAACAGCCCGTTAAGGCCGCCTAAAATAGATTACGAGACGAGATTGTGAAACATTTGAGAGTTTAAGTTTCTGAACTCAAACATTGACGGGGTTAGAAAACTCCGACTCCCGAAAAAGAAAAAGCCACCCGTTAAAAACGAATGGCTTTTTAATATATTTTAGAATAGCTTTTTATTAAGTTCTAATTTTTGATCCTTTAGTAGCAAAGAAAATAAGGTATGCATAATAAACAAACAAACAGCTAATTGCAGCTACAACTGTACCTGTTGCAGTTTGAATAGAAGCCATAATTGGAGTTAAAATTGCTGCACCAATAACCGATGTTGCAATTACTCCGGAAGCAACTTTTGCCAATGGACCAAGGTCTTCTAATGCTAAATTGTAAATTGTTGGCCACATAATTGAGTGGAATAAACCTGTTCCTAAGAAAGCCCACAATGCAACCGTACTTGCACTTGCACCAATTGCCAGCGAAGCACCAACTAACGCAGCTCCGCCAATTGCGCAAAGTGTTAAAATTTTACGGGCTGTATATTTCTGCAGAACAAAAATACCCAATACACGACCTACCATTAAACCACCCCAGTAATATTTTAAAAGGTCGATTCTTTCTTGCGATGTAAAGCTTAATCCCAATTTATCTGAATAATCGGCGAAAAAACTTGGGATACCAATTTCAATTCCCATGTAAACAAATATTGCCAGTGATCCCAACCAAACATGTGGATATTTAAATGCGCTCGATTTATATTTCTTCTCACCTTTTACATCACTTTCACTTACTTTAATTTCAGGAAGTTTCAGAAAAAACATTACAACAAGAATAACTAATGTTATGGCTCCAATAATTCCAAATGGCATTTGTACAGCTGTTGGATCGTTTGTATCGTTTACAATAAGCATTGAAACAAAAATTGGTGCTATTACCGTTGCAACAGAGTTTAATGCATTAGTAAGAGTTAAACGACTGGCTGCAGTTTCTGGCGAACCTAATTCGTTTACATAAGGATTTGCCGCTACCTGCAACAATACTACACCCAATGCAAACACTGCAACAGCGCCTAAAAATGGAATATATCCCATAGCTACCATCGGTATACAAAGGAAAAAACCTAAAACAATCAATAGTAATCCGGTAAGTACACCATTTTTATAACCAATTCGATTAATAATAAAAGCAACAGGAACCGAAAGTGCATACGCACCATAAAAGAAAGAGTTTGGTAACTGCTTTTCTACGTCGTTTAGATTGAATGCATCCTTAAGGAAGTCAATCATCGAGTTGTTCATGGTAGTAATAAATCCTAAAAGAAAAAATAGAGACGCCATTACTATTAATGGGAACAAATACTTGTTTTTACTCATTTTTTGAAATTTTTAATTATTAGTTTTATTGAAATTAGTTTAACAATTGTGTTTTTATAAATCCAGCTTTATAGATCCTTTAGCTCTAATAAATAACTTATGGCAAGTTCCTTCGCCATAAACATGCTCCAGAATTTTTACATATTCATTCAGTTTTTCCTGAGGAACAAACGCCTGGATTGTTCCACCAAATCCACCACCGTGAACACGCCATGCTCCTGTGCCTTTCAATATCATTTCGCTAAGTGCCAAGGCCAAAGATACAACTTGTTCGTCTTTATGAACTACGTCAAAAATATTTTGGTTGTACATATAAGAACTATATCCCGATTCAACCACCATTTTCAAAAAGGCATGAAAATCGTTATTTTCCAATGCTGCAACCTGGTCGACCACACGAGCGTTATCTCCCTGAAAATGATAGGCACGCAAAATTGCCCTGTCGCCGGTTTTTTCGCGAATGGCTGGTATTTTTTCTACTATTTGTTCCAAAGTTACTTCCCTTAAAACAGTAGCGCCAAGTTCTGCTGCTACCGATTTCATTTCTGTTGGTAAAGATGCATATTCGGCCTGAGAAGCCGCATCATCGTGCCCACCACCAACATCAGTAATTACAAGAGAGAATCCTGTGGAAACAAAGTCGAAATCAACTTCTTTAACAATTGGGTTGGCCGGATCTTTAAAGTCGATAGTGATTAATCCTCCAACAGAACAAGCAGTTTGATCCATTAATCCGCAGGGTTTTCCAAAGTAATTGTTTTCGGCCCATTGACCAATGATTGCATTTTCAACACCCCCCATTTTACCATCGTTGAAAAGTTCGTTTATTATTGTACCCACAAGCACTTCAAACGAAGCAGAAGAACTTAAGCCAGAACCTTTTGGTACGCGCCCTTCGATACAAGCATCGAAACCACCAATTTCGTATCCGTTTTCCTTCATTTTAGCTGCAATACCTTTTACCAACGAGGTAGAAGTGTAAAATTCAGCTTCGTTAGGCTCAAAATCAGTAAGTTCAACCTGAAACTCGGGATAACCTGCTGATTTAATTCGGATTGTACTACTTCCGTTTGCAGCAGCAACAGCAATATTATCGAGATTAACAGCCCCGGCTAAAACCCTTCCATAATTATGATCGGTATGATTTCCTCCAATTTCTGTACGTCCTGGTGAACTGAATAATGAAACATCATCTGCCCCATAAGTTTTTTCAAAATCACCCATCAAACTTGCATACCTGTCGGCTTGCTCTTTTAAAACCGTTGCATCGGTTCCATATAATTCATGAAACAAGGGATTATTTCCTCCGCTAATTTTCTCAATTAAGCTATTAATTTTTGCCATAATCTTTTTTTATTGATTTATTTTATAATGATGCTCTTCAATATTGAAACTCATAATCTTATACTACTAACGTTGTTTATTAATTTGAATTTATTCGAAAAACTCAAAATTACCAATCATTTTCTCCTACAGGTAGGTACTGGTAGGTAAAATATCTCACAAATATATATTATATATGAACTTTACAAAGTGTAAAAAAATGTTATACAACACTTTTAACATTTATAAACTATTTCTAATTATTAATCGCGACGGATTCCGAACCTTTTCAATTCGACGAGTTAAAACCATGTCTGCCAAAGTTTTACCCATCTCAACAAAATCAGTAGAGATCGTTGTTATTCCACCAGCAACAACTTCTTTTAACATGGTATCGTTAAAAGATACAATTCCAAATTTTTTCCCCAACTTATATTTATAATCTTTTGCAATTTTTACTAACTGAACCAATTCACGATCCGAAGTTAAAAAGAAGGCCTCGTATAGTGAAGGACGTACACCAACAAGCGATGTAACCACTTTAAAACTAAATGCATTTTCATTACAAAAATCCTCAAATGCTTCAACTCGCTCGACAGGCTCTTTACCACCCGTATTTACAAATACCAACTTTCTGTATTTTCGCAGATAGGAAATCCCCTCTGTTAAAGCATCATAAAAATCTTGCTTAAAATCCTGATAAACCACAGGATATTTATTTAAGTCTGGCTTTAACCTGTCTAAAATAAAAACTTTATCCTTAGGTATTTTCGAAAGCATAATCGCTGTATTACTAAAAGTTGCAGGCATAATAATGTACGATGTATATTTCCCAATACTATCGGCAATTAAATTTTTATATACTTTAAGATTAAAATGATGAAAATAGACCTCAACATTTGCTTTACCCTTTAATTCGCTCATTAACGAATTATACAAATCCTCCTTAAATGCATTCAATTCATCAAATAACACAAATATTTTCTCTTCGTGCTGAATTTCAGTTGTTGCTATATAATATCCTTTTCCAGGTTGACTTAATAAAATCCCTCTTGCCTTCAACTCGTTAAAAGCCACCATTACCGTATCTCGGCTCAAATTAAAATCGGAACAAATCTGATTTATAGAAGGAACTTTATCTCCCTTCTTTAAAACTTTTCGTTCAATTGCAGAATACACCGAATCAATTATTTGTCTGTATTTTGGAATAGAAGATTTGGAATCGATTAGGATAATTCGTTTAACCATTTAGTAATTAGTTTATGCAAAAGTAGAATTTTTTGTTTGAAAAAACATGTTTTATAACACCACCAGTACCTACCAGTTAATTTATTCTTATTTTGCATTTTTATTTTTTAAAAGAAAATCTATCAAAACTGTAAATATCAATAAAATGAAATTAGAACAAACACTTTTTGGGAATCTGAAAGACGGCAGAGATGTAAAACTATTTGCTTTGTCAAACAATACAACTACCTTTAAAATCAGCAACTACGGAGCTATAATTACAAGCATCGAAATGCCGGATAAAAATGGGAATATCGATAATATAGTTTGTGGGTTCGACAATCTGGCTATGTATATAAGCGATGAATATTTGGGTAGCTATCCCTATTTTGGAGCAATTATAGGACGATTTGGAAACCGTATTGCCAATGGAAATTTGGAAATTGATGGCAAAACTTACAAAATGTCCATAAATAATGGTCCAAATCATTTGCATGGTGGTTTAACCGGTTTCGACAAAAAACTATGGAACGCCGAAGCCATTGAAGAAACAGGTAAAGTAGGCGTAAAACTCACCTATTAAGTGCCGATGGAGAAGAAAATTATCCGGGCAATTTAAAAGTAACTTGCATCTACACACTCGATTCGGAAAACAATTTTGGTATTGAATACCTGGCTGAAACGGATAAGACCACAGTGGTTAATTTAACCAACCATACCTACTTTAACTTAACGGGTGGAAAAGAGAACATTTTAAAACATGAATTAGAATTGACAGCCACAAAAATGACTGAAATGGTTGAACAAATTCCAAACGGTAAAATTATTCCGGTTGCCGGAACAGCTTTCGATTTTACAAGTTCGAAGAAAATAAATCGCGACATGAAAGATTTACCTACCGGTTACGACGATAATTATGTTTTGGACAATGAAAACGGTGATTTAAAATACATTGGTTGTTTAAAGGAAATAAATAGCGGACGTAAAATTGAAGTATTAACTACCCAGCCCGGAATGCAGGTTTACACCGGTTATTGGAATCCGGAACTGACAATTGATGGTGAAAAGAAATTTGGAAGTTATTCGGGAATTGCTTTGGAAACACAACATTATCCAGATTCAGTAAACCGTCCTGAATTTCCAACCACGTTACTGAAACCTGGGGAGAAATACAACGAAAAAACGATCTACAAATTTATAACAGAATAGTAGTACACAATTCAACTAAAGTCTGGCAATCCGGGCTTTTTTTTTGTCTCTATTTTAAAATCCTCATTTTTTCTTACTTTTGGTTCAACTAAAAATTCAATCAAATTATAATGAAATGTGCATAGTAAAAATACTCACAAAGTAGATCCTTATAAAGTGAGTTCTATCTGACACAGTAACAAACAATACTAATTACATGAAACGACCATGCAGAAATGCTTCACAAACAAGCATAATTAAAACCATGGGAGTTCCATCGAATACATTTGAAAACAAACAATTTTAATGAGATGAAAACGATAATCGAACTTTTTGAAACAACGGTTGCCAATTATCCCAATAACGTTTATTTGTGGGAAAAAAAGACTTCAAAATTTGAAGGAACAACCTACAAGGAAATCCATGAACAAGTGTTAAATCTTGCCGCTGGATTAGTTTCAATAGGGTACAAAAAAGGCGATCGTGCGGGGTTGGTTTCAGACGGCAGAAACGACTGGATTATTAGTGAATTGGGAATGTTATACGCCGGAGGGATAAATGTTCCGTTATCCATCAGACTTGAGAATAACGAATTGTCATTCCGCTTAAAACACAGTGGAAGTAAGTACATTTTTGTATCGAAACAATATACTCAAAAAATAGATGCCATTAGAAATGAACTTCCTGAACTTGAAAAAGTAGTTTATATAGATGGTATTGAAAACCCCGGAGAAAACGACATTAATTTTAAAGATATTATAAAAGTAGGTATCGAATTCAGAAAAAACAATTTGGAAGAATTTGAAACCATTTGGAAGAATATTCAACCCAACGATGTTGCAAATATTTCGTACACATCGGGTACAACAGCCGATCCAAAGGGAATAATGTTGTCGCACCTAAATTATGGTACAAATGTGGTTCAGGCTAACTTGTTAATAGAATTAAAAAGCGACTGGAAAACATTGGCTATTTTACCCTGGGATCATGCATTTGCACACACTGCCTGTTTGTATGTATTTATGTATAAAGGCGCAAGTGTTGGGTCTGTTCAAATTGGTAATACACCAATGGAAACATTAAAAAATATTCCCAAAAATATAAAAGAGATACAACCTAATTTAATGATGAGTGTGCCCGCCTATTCAAAAGCATTCAGAAAAAATATTGAAGCTGGGATTCGTAAAAAAGGAGAAAAACTATATACAATTTTTCAATTTGCATTAAAAGTAGCATACGAATATAATGGAGTAGGATACGATAAAGGAAAGAGCTGGCGGTTTATTTTAAAACCTTTGATGTGGATTTTTGACAAAATTATTTTTACAAAAATACGGGAAGGTTTCGGTGGAAAATTGGAATTTTTTATTGGAGGTGGAGCTTTACTCGATATTGAACTACAACGCTTTTTTTATGCAATTGGAATTCCGGTTTGCCAGGGTTACGGACTTACAGAAGCGGCTCCCTGCATTTCGTCAAATGTTCCACATACCATAAAATTTGGTTCATCGGGGAAACTGGTAAAATACCTTGATTTAAAAATTCTGGACAATGACGGAAAAGAACTACCACAGGGAGAAAAAGGCGAGATTGTGGTAAAAGGCGACAACGTAATGTTAGGCTACTGGAATAACCCTACCGCAACGGCAGAAACCCTAAGAAATGGGTGGTTGCACACCGGAGATATGGGTTACTTAGACAAAGACGATTTCCTTTATGTTTTAGGACGTTTTAAAAGTCTGCTTATTGGTAATGATGGAGAAAAATATAGTCCTGAAGGAATAGAAGAAGCGATGATTGACCAATCGCCATATATACAGCAGGCTATGTTATATAACAACCAGGATCCATACACCGTTGGAATGTTTGTTCCGGAAATAGATGCTATTAACCGTGAACTTAAAAACCGTGGAATAGAAAAAGGTACTGAAGCAGGAAATAAGGAAACATTAAAAATTATTCACGAAGAGGTAAGTGCTTATAAAAAAGGTGGTACTCATGCCGGAATGTTTCCCGAGAGATGGTTGCCCGCAAGTATCGTTGTTCTTCCGGAAGCGTTTACTCAGGAAAATGGGTTATTAAACGCTACAACAAAGATGGTGCGTGGAAAAATAAACGAATATTTTAGTAAAGAGCTAGAGTTTCTTTACACTCCTGAAGCTAAAAAAATTGAAAATGAGCTCAATTTTGACGCTATACAAAAATGGAATTCTTAATTTTGCAGTTCAAACATAGATAAAATGATAATTGAAACAAGTTCTTATCCCCGGGCGGCAGTTATCGGCAACCCATCTGATGGCTATTTTGGAAAAACGATAGCTTTTGTCTTTTCCAATTTTTTCGCCAAGGTTCAGCTCTACCAAACACCCGAGCTTGAAATAAAACCTCAACGGCTGGATATAACTCATTTTAATAGTATGAACGAGTTAGTTGAAGATGTTAATTTTGCCGGTTATTATGGAGGAATGCGTCTGATTAAAGGAATGATTAAAGTTTTTTATGAATACTGCCAAAACAATAATATTCCACTTGATGATCGTAATTTTACCATTCATTACAGTTCAAATATTCCCCTTCGTTTGGGTCTTGCTGGCTCAAGTGCAATTATTTCTGCCTGTTTAAAAGCACTTAATCTTTTTTATAATGTTCGAATTCCTGAAGAAATTTTTGCCAATCTGGTTTTATCGGTAGAAAACGATGAGCTTGGAATTTCCGCAGGATTGCAAGACCGGGTTGCACAAGCATTCGAAGTTCCGATTTTTATGGACTTCGATCGCGAAATTATGCAAAAGCAAGGTTATGGCACCTACGAAAAAATAAGCACCGAGAATTTTCCATCGTTTTATATTGCCTATCGAAAAAACCTTTCGGAAGGCACAGAATTATTACACAACAACCTGAAAGCACGATTCGAAATTGGCGAGCCTAAAGTTTTACAGGCTATGAAGCGATGGGCACAAATTACTGAAGAATTCAAAATTGCTTTAAAAGAGGCCGACAACATTAAAATGCACGAATTAATTAATGAAAACTTCGACCTGCGAAACAACTTGGTCCCTATTACTAAAGGAAATATTGAAATGGTAGAACTGGCGCGCTCTGTTGGTGCAAGTGCTAAATTCACAGGTTCGGGAGGTGCAATTATTGGCACATACAAAGACGAAAGGATGTTTAGCCAATTAAAAAATAAATTAAATAACAAGGGGATAATTGTAATAAAACCCAACATAGTTAACAGCTAGAAAATGATTAGAAAAGCAGTAATTCCAGCAGCAGGTTATGGCACACGTTTTTTACCGGTAACAAAATCTTCTCCTAAAGAGATGATACCAATTGTTGACACTCCCGTAATTCAGTATGTTGTTGAAGAAGCAGTTGCCAGCGGAATAACCGATATATTAATGATTATAGGAAAAGGGAAACGAGCCATCGAAGAACATTTCGATCGTAGTCCTCTTCTGGAAGAAACACTTATAAAAAAGGCCAACTACGAAATGCTGGAGAAAATTCGCGCGATTTCGAATATGGCGAACATTCATTTTATTTGGCAAAAAGAGATGAATGGTTTGGGAGATGCAATTTTACATGCAAAGCACCACGTAAACAACGAACCCTTTGTAATTCTGCTTGGCGACACTCTGGTTCAGAGTGAAGACGGCCCAATTACAAAACAACTTATTGATGTTTATAATAAAACCAAAAGCTCCGTAATTGCATTAGAAGAAGTTAAACCTGAATTGGTAAGTCGTTACGGAATTATTGATGGTGAAATGATTTCCGAGAATGTTGTAAAGGCGAATGACTGGATAGAAAAACCAACACCAGAAGAAGCACCTTCTAATTTGGCAGTTGCCAGTAGATATATTTTTACTCCCGAGATTTTTGATTACTTGGAAAAAACACCTCCCGGAAAAAATAACGAAATACAACTAACCGATGCCATGCGCGCGATGGTAAAAGATCATCCAATGTACGGAATGAAATTTAAGGGAAAACGTTACGACATCGGAAATAAAATGGGCTTTTTAAAAACTAATATTGAATTTGGATTAAAAGATCCTGAGATTGGTGAATCTTTAAAAAGCTGGCTGAAGGAATTTGCGAAAGATCTATAGAAAATTGCCAATAAACAATACTCAATTTCCAATTTCCAAAAATTTGGATATTGGGTATTGAAAATTCAACATTGGATATTTATTCCATAGCCATCAAATTTTCATCATAATTTACTACTTTTGCACGACTTTTCTATGGGGCTGACTGGTTTTGACAGAACGAGCCTATTTTTTCAACAAAACAAAAAACACAAAACACCAACTAAAATCACTAACAAACAGAACTCTGCACAATCATATTAACAATATAAACAAAGTTTGTTTTGCGATGTTATTTGTTACTTTTGTAAAGTGTTGTTACCCGTTTGTTACTCGTTAACATTTTTATTACTAAATTTGGGGTGGGTAACATTTTAAAACTGGGTAACAAATGGCAATTAAGAAAAAGGCTAAAAAGAAGCCTAAAATCAAAGAGCCGGTAAAAATCAGATTCAAAAAACTGGCAAACGGCAATCAAAGTATTTATTTAGATTATTACCATGAGGGTAAACGGGAATATGATTTTTTGAAATTGTACATTGTCCCGGAGCATACACCGATTGATAAAGCAAGTAATGAACACACACTTTCACTTGCAAATTCAATTAAAGCACAAAGGATTGTTGCACTACAAAACGAATCACACGGCTTTAAAACAAAAACAAGTAAAAAAGTAAACCTGTGTTTATACATTCAGCGTATTGCAGATGAACAGTTAGCTAAAACAGGTAACAGACAAAGTATGTATCACAGCTTGCTTTCATTAAATCGCCACATTAAAGCATATAGTGGGGAAAACATAACTTTTGCCCAGATAGATGAGGACTACATGAAAGGCTTTATTTCTTACCTTAAAACCGCTAAAAATAAAGCAACAAAAAAGTGGAAGTGCTACATTTGACAGGACGGTGAGTTAAGCTATAAAAGCATTAACTTACAATTATGAAACACAATCGAAAAAAGTATGACAGGGATTTTAAGCAAAAAGCTGTTGAACTTT
>JABMPI010000125.1 GCA_013203755.1 Bacteroidota bacterium | reverse complement strand
TTTTATTAAACAATGCTTCATCTGTCATCCAGTTTTCCAATTCCAAAGCTTCCTCAGTTTCTACTTCCAGATAAATTGAATTTGTATTAAACAAGTCGTCATTGGTCATCCAATCTTCCAGCTCCAATTTATTTTCAATTTCTTCCTCAATAGAAATCAATATTTCAAAGTTGTTCTCATTTAGCATCCAATCCTCCAACTCCAAAGTTTCTTCGCTTTCTTCTTCTAAAGATTCAGCAAATGTGTAATCATCCATTGTTTTCATTCTGGTTTCTGCTCTGTTATCAAGCACGGCAAGTTCAATTCCGTTGAAACGGTTATCTGCAAGTAATGATTTCCAAAAATCCTGTGCATTTACAGTTATGCTAATTAAAACTAAACTTGTTAACACTACCAGTGATTTTAAAATTGCTTTCTGAACATTGTTTTTAGTTTTCATGACTTATCCTCCTGCTTTTGTTTGTTATTGATTTCTTAAACCCCTTTTGTTTTTATTTTCACTATTATGACGCTTCTTCTTATAATTCGTTACACTTCATATAGAACTTTCTTTAATCTGCTACCTTTCATTATACTGTTATATGCTATACAAATATACGTTATTATCTTAGTACTATGCAAAACATATTACAATTATTTTTAAAATAATTTCACACTGCAACACTCATTGTACTATTTATCAGACAGATAAGAACTATATTAAATTTAAAAATAAAATTAGATTTTAGTAAAAAGGGGACAATATTCTCATGATTGAATAATTATTTTCAAAAGATTCATGCACGAAAGCGATGAATGATTCGATTTATGATACAATTAAATTGGTGTTTTTATTTCGAAAAGAATTTAAATCGCCTATTTTTCAATTGGTATGCAAAACTTATACTTCCGGTATATGAATGGTATTCACCTGGTGGTTATGTGTTATGCTGTATTTTCGAATCCAGACTACTATGCAATAGATTCAAATTAAGAAATTATTTGCCTGAAAAATTAAAAATAGCTAGCTTGGTTGATAATTATATGGAAAAACTCGTAACGATACTAATTTTCAGCTTTATTCTGTTAACCAAAGCTTATTCCCAGACATATACTTTTTCTAACTATTCAATCAACGACGGTCTATCACAAAGCGTGGTTAATTGTTTATTTCAGGATTCACAAGGTTTTGTATGGTTGGGCACGCAGAATGGATTAAACCGCTTTAATGGTGAAACATTTGATGTTTACAGCTTTAATCCCTTAGACTCAAACTCAATTTCGAACAACTGGATATATGCCATTTCGGAAGATTTTGAAGGAAACTTATGGATTGGCACAAAAGGCGGTTTAAACAAATACATGGCTAAACAAAACAAATTTAAACGAATACCCTACCAGGCGAATTTTATGTACGATGTTACCCAGTATAGTTATGACAATATCTGTTTGAGCAATGGAAATATTTTAATAAATACCCCTCCTGTTATTTCAATGTATGATCCTGAAAAAGAAATTTTCACACATTATAGAAGCAATTTGGAATATGACGGTGCGGTAAAAGATGTTAGAATTCCAATAATGGAAGACATTGATGGTAACATTTGGATAGGCTCTACAAAAGGATTATCTGAATTTTCTCTTCAAACAAAAGAATTCAACTATTTTTCGTTTGTTGATAAAAATGGAGATTCTATTGCTAATGTAAATGTTACTGCATTATACAAAGATAAAAAAGGAATGATATGGGTGGGAACCACTGCAGGATTATTCAACTTTAATTCCAATTCAAATCTTTTTGAAGAATCTCAGTTCATGCTTGGTCCAACCGAAAAATTTTCATTTGAAAACAGTTACATAAGAACAATTCTTGAAGATAAAAACGGGAACCTGATTTTAGGCACAGAAGGCAACGGTTTATACTTTCTTTCGCAGTCTTCCCAAAAAACTGTGATTCAAAACTACACATCTGAAAACAGTGAAATTTGCTATAACCTTATACAATCGCTAATCATAGATAAGTCGGAAAATCTTTGGATTGGAACTTTAAACGGAATGAGCAAAACTGATTTGAAGAAAAAAAAGTTTAATCTTTATAGAAACAACGATTCACCAAATTCATTGGATCTGTTAGGAAATGTTATAGCTTCTTTATATAAGGACGATGATGGTATTTTATGGGTTGGAAACTGGGGGCAGGGATTAAACCTGATAAACCGGAGCACCAACGAAGTTGAACATTTTTCGACACAACACACCGGGAATCATAAAATTCCGAATGACTTTGTCCATGTAATTTTTAAAGATTCCAATAATCATATTTGGTTGGGTACACGCAACGGAATTCTCATTTACGACAAACCAGGCAATAAATTTGTTCCCTGGTACGAGTATTTCAAAAATCCGGCATTGCCCATTTTTAATGATGTCAGAATTTTTATGATTATTCAGGACAGAAATTCTAATTACTGGATTGGTACTCAAAATGGGCTTTATAAAATCAATTTAGAAAAATCCACAACCGAAGTTTTTCAAAAAGAGCTGGATACTAATCACCAGTTAAGCGCGAATTTAATCTACTGTTTACTTGAAGACTCTGATGGTTTGATATGGATAGCCACTGTTGGCGGATTAGATGTGTACAATCCTATTACAAAAAAAATAAAATACTTTCAAAAAGGAGAAAAAGGATTGAGTGATGATTTAATTATATCGCTGTGCGAAGACAGCGAAGGAAGAATATGGATTGGCACCAGCACTTATGTGAATATGTAT